>JAKAIH010000099.1 GCA_021825225.1 Pseudomonadota bacterium | reverse complement strand
GGAGCTGTCGGGCGCGTATCCGAAGATCCTGCAGGACCCGCTGGTGGGCGAAGCCGCGCGCAACGTGCTGGCCGAGGGCCAGGCGATGCTCGCGAGAATCATCGCGGAAAAGTGGCTGAGCGCGAACGGCGTCGTCGGATTCTTCCCCGCGAACAGCGTCGGCGACGACATCGAACTCTACACCGACGAATCGCGCAGCCGGGTGGCGATGCGCTTCCACAATCTGCGCCAGCAGGCGCAGCGGCCCACGGGCAAGCCGAATTACTGCCTCGCCGATTTCGTCGCGCCGAGGAGTTCCGGGGTGAAGGACTACCTCGGCGCGTTCGCCGTCACCGCCGGCATCGGCATCGAGGCGCGGGTAAAGGCATACGAAGCCCGGCACGATGACTACAGCGCGATCATGCTCAAGGCGCTGGCCGACCGCCTGGCCGAGGCCTTCGCCGAGCATCTGCACCAGCGCGCGCGGCGCGAGTTCTGGGGCTACGCCGCGGACGAGGCGCTCGACAACGAGGCCCTGATCCGCGAAGAGTATCGCGGCATACGCCCGGCGCCGGGCTATCCCGCCTGCCCCGACCACACCGAAAAAGGCGATCTGTTCCGGCTGCTGGATGCGCCGAAGCTCGGCATCACGCTGACCGAGAGCTACGCCATGTGGCCGGCGGCGGCGGTGAGCGGATTCTATTTCTCGCACCCGGAAGCGCAATATTTCGCAGTCGGCAAGATCGAACGCGATCAGCTCGAGGATTACGCGCGGCGCAAGGGCTGGCCGCTGGCCGACGCGGAAAGATGGCTGGCACCGGCGCTGGCCTACGACACGGTTCGACCCGCTACCCGATCCACTACTGCATAAATCGAGGAAATTCTATGAACATCGTCCGCCACCAACCCGCAAAAATTCTCTCCGGCGCCGTCGAAGCCAACGGCATGGTTTATGTCGCGGGCACCGTCGCCGATAAGCGCCCGGCTTCGGTCAAGGCGCAGACCGAAGAGATTCTCGGCCGCATCGATGCCTTGCTCGCGCAGGCGGGCAGCCATAAGTCGAAGATCGTCTCGGCGCAGATCTGGCTTGCCGACATGCGCACGCGCGAGGAGATGAACCAGGCCTGGCTCGCCTGGGTCGATGCGGCCAACCTGCCGGCGCGCGCCTGTGTCGAGGCCAAGCTCGCGGCCGCCGACATGCTGGTCGAGATCGCGGTGATCGCGGCGAAATAGGACAGCTTTGGATTCGCGCGCCGGCGCGCTGGCCCTCGTTCTCGCCTGCGCCGCGCTCGCAGGCTGCGCGCCCGAACTCGATTGGCGCGAACTGTCCGTGCCCGCAGGAAAGTTTGCCGCGCTGCTGCCGTGCAAGCCGCGCCAGGAGACGCGCAGCTTCAATGCGGCGGCCGGCAGGCTCACCATGACCATGTACGCCTGCAGCCTGAAGCAGGGCACCATGGCGGTGGCTTATACCGACTATCCCGCTGCGGCAGCCGATGCCTCGCATAGGCGCGAACGGCTGAATGCGGCGCGCGACGCGCTGTTGCGCAACATCGGCGCCGGCGCGCACACCGAGGAGGAAATCGCGATCGCCGATTTGCCCGGCCTGCAGGTCTACGCCGAAGGCCGCGCCGGCGCGCAGCCGACGCAGCTGAAGGCGCGTTTCGCGCTGGACGGCAGCCGCCTGTACCAGATCGCCTACGTCGGCACGCAAGGCGGCGTAGCCATGGCCGACGTCGACCTGTTTCTCACTTCCTTCAAGCGGCTGCGCTGACTATTTGCGCCAGAATCCGGGTGTAAATACCACCAGCAGCGTGAACAATTCCAGCCGCCCGAGCAGCATCGCGGCGGTGCAGACCCAGATCTGGAAAGTGTTCAGACCGGCATAGGTCGTCGCCGGCCCCACCTGATTCAAGCCCGGCCCGGTATTGTTGATGCACGCGATCACGGCGGAGAACGCGGTGATGATGTCCAGCCCCGAGGCGGCGAGCAGCATGGTCATACCGATGACCGCGGCGTTGTACATCAGGATGAAAGCGAGCACGGCGAAGATGATGTTGTTTTCCACCGGTGCGCCGCCGAGCTTCACCGGCACCACTGCGCGCGGGTGGATGATGCGCGTCATTTCGCGCACCGCCTGGCGCGCCATCAGTTCGGCGCGGATCATCTTGATGCCGCCTCCGGTCGAGCCGGAGCAGGTGGCAAAGCTGCACAGGAACAGCATCCACACCGGCGCGAATATCGGCCACAGGTTGAAGTCGGTGTTGGAAAAACCGGTGGTGGTGGCGATCGACACCACGTTGAAGGCGGCATAGCGCAGCGCCGTCCAGAAACTGGGGTAAGTCTGGTTGGCGAGCAGGTAATAGGCGACGCCGAACACGCTGCCGCACACCACCAGCAGATACAGCCAGGCCTCGGGGTCGCGCGCATAGGGGCCGAAGCTCCAGCGCCGCCAGGCGAGAAAGTGGGTGCCGAAGTTCATGCCCGCGAGCAGCATGAAATAGACGGCTACCATTTCGATGGCCGGCGAGTTCCAGTAGGCATAGCTTGCGTCGTGCGAGGAAAATCCGCCCAGGCCCATGGTGGAGAACGCGTGCATCATGGCGTCGAGCCAGTTCATGCCGGCAAGGCGGTAGCACAGGATACAGGCGATGGTGATCATGAAATACACCAGCCACAGGCCCTTGGCGGTCTCGGCGATGCGTGGCGTGAGTTTGGTGTCCTTCATCGGGCCCGGCGTTTCCGCCTTGTACAGCTGGCTGCCGCCCACCCCCAGCAGCGGCAGGATGGCCACCGCCAGCACGATCACGCCCATGCCGCCGATCCAGACGAGGAAGGTGCGCCAGATGTTGATCGACGGCGGCAGCGCGTCCAGGCCGGTGAGCACCGTCGCGCCGGTGGTGGTGAGTCCGGAGACGGTTTCGAAGTAGGCGTCGGTGAATGACAGGTGCGGCAGGTAAAACATCAGCGGCAGGGTGGCGAATGCCGGCAGTACGGTCCACACCAGCGCCACCAGCAGAAAGCCGTCGCGCGGCTGCAGCTCGCGCCGCTTCTTGCGCGTCATCAGCCATAGCAGCACGCCCGAAATCGCGGTCAGGACTATGGCTTCGTCGTAGGCGGTTTGCGCGGCATCGCCGAGAAAGAACGACCAGGCGAGCGGGAACACCAGGCACAGCGCGAAAATCATGACGACCACGCTCAGTACGTGGAGAACGGCGAGAATTCGTACCATGGGGGCGCGTTCGCCTTAGCTCAGAGAAAGCCCGCGCTGACCTGGAACAGCTTTTCCACCTTGGGCACCATTTTCTTGTTGGTGACGAAGACGATGGCGTGGTCGCCGCTCTGGATCACCAGATCGTGGTGGGCCATCAGCACCTCGTCGCCGCGAACCAGGGCGGCGATGGTCGTGCCCTTGGGCAATTCGATCTGCTCGATCTGCCGGCCCACCACGCGGCAGGACGCGGCATCGCCGTGCACCACCGCTTCCAGCGCTTCGGCCGCGCCGCGGCGCAGCGAGTGCACCTCGGTGATGTCCCCGCGGCGCACATGCGCCAGCAGCGAGCCTATGGTCGCCTGCGCCGGGGAGATGGCGATGTCGATCTGCCCCGACTGCAGCAGATCCACGTAGGAGCGCCGGTTGATCAGCGCCACCACACGGCGTGCGCCCATGCGCTTGGCGAGCAGGCAGCTCATGATGTTGTTTTCGTCGTCGTTGGTGACGGCGACGAACAGATCCATTTCCTCGACATTTTCGGCCTCGAGCAGGGACTCGTCGGTGACGTCGCCCTGCAGCACCAGCGCCGTGTCGAGCCGCGTCGACAGCTCCTCGCAGCGGCGCTTGTTGTGCTCGAGAATCTTGACCGTGTAATCGCGCTCCAGCGCCCGCGCGAAACGCAGGCCGATGTTGCCGCCGCCGGCAATCATGATGCGGTGCGCCGGCTTGTCCATGCGGCGCAGCTCCTTCATCACCTTGCGGATATTCTGGCTGGCGGCGAGGCAGAACACTTCGTCGCCGGCCTCGACCACGGTCGCGCCTTCAGGCACGATCGGCCGGTCGCCGCGAAAAATTGCGGCGACGCGCACGTCCACATTGGGTATGTGCTTGCGGATGTCCTGCAGCTGGTGGCCCACCAGGGGGCCGCCCTCGAAGGCGCGCACCGCCACCAGGCTGACGCGGCCGTCGGCGAACTCCAGCACTTGCAGCGCCTCGGGAAACTGCACCAGCTTGACCAGGTAATCGGTGATCAGCTGCTCCGGGCAGATGGCGTAGTCGACGGCGAAACACTCGGGTCCGAACAACTGCTCGTTGGCGAGGTACTGCGGGGCGCGGATGCGCGCGATGCGGGTGGGAACGTTGAACAGCTGCGCCGCGATCTTGCAGGCGACCAGGTTGATTTCATCGCTTTGCGTCACCGCGATCAGCATGTCGGCGTCTTCGATCCCCGCGTTCTTCAGCACCGGTGGATGCGCCGCGCTGCCGGTGATGGTGCGCAGGTCGAGCCGATCCTGCAGCAGCCGCAGGCGCGGACCGTCCACGTCCACTACGGTGATGTCGTTGGCTTCGGACACCAGGCTTTCGGCCACGCTGGTGCCGACCTGGCCCGCGCCGAGAATGATGATTTTCAACTGTGCTCCCCTGAATCCCGTTGTGCGCGGTCGCGCTTGCACCGCGAGCCGAAGGACGATGCATGTCGGATGCAGCGCATTTTATGCTCTTTTTGCCGCGCTGCAGAGCCGACGCCGTCGCCCGTTGCAAATGAGCGGATACCCCTCCCGCATACTCCCCTAAGTCGGGGGCCATTTCGCTGATGCTGAAATGGCCATTACTCTTCCTTGCGTCCAAGCGCGATTCCCAGCGCCTTGAGCTTGCGATACAGGTGTGTACGCTCCAGGCCGCTTTTCTCGGCCACGCGTGCGATCGATCCCGCTTCGCGCGCCAGCAGCTGTTCGAAATAGGCGCGCTCGAACGCTTCGCGCGCCTCGCGTAGCGGCAAATCGAGCGGCAGCGCCACCTGGGTTTCGGCGACGGCATGGAATTGTGCCGACACGCGCTCCACGTCGGCCACGCTGATTTCCTCCTCCAGCGCGGTGAGCGCCAGGTTTTTCACCGCGGCCTGCAGGTCCTGCAGATTGCGCGGCCAGGGGAACTGGCGCAGGGTGTTGAGCGCGGCGGTGGAAAAATGCCGCGGCGGGCAGTTCCGCGCTTCCACCAGCTGCGCCAGCAGGATGCTGGCAATATCGGGTATGTCCTCGGCGTGCTCGCGCAGCGAGGGGAGCAGCAGCGACAGCTCGGACAGGCGCGCGAGCAGGACCGGATCGAAGCCGAGTTCGGCGGTCAGGCGCGCCGGCTCCTCGCTCGTGAACGAGACCACGCGCGCCCTCGCCTTTTCCTGCCGTCCCAGGACATAAGCCAGATTCCGCTGCTGCGCCCGGCTGAGTGCTGCCAGTTCCTCGACGAAAAGCAGGCCGCTGGCTGCCTGCGCGAGCAGATCCTGCGGCGCGTCGGCAAGCGCCGCGCCGGCGACCACCCAGGGCGTATTGGGCTGGTGCAGGTAGCGCGCGTAGAGCTCCGGCATCACCCCCGGCTCGCCGCGCAGCAGCACCGGCATCGACAGCGTGGCGATCTGCGCCAGACGCTTGCGCAGGTCGGACAGCACCGCCGAGCGGCCCAGGCTGAGCAGCGTGAGCCCGACCTGCGGCTGGCTGCCGCCGTTGCGCAGCGCGCGCTTGACCGTGGCGAGCAGCTTTTGCAGCGCGATCGGCTTTTCCAGGAAATCGATCGCGCCGATGCGCGTGGCCTCGACCGCCGTTTCGATGGTGCCGTGTCCGGACATCATCACTACCGGCATGGTGAGCTGTCCGTTCGCCGCCCATTCCTTGAGCAGGGTGATGCCGTCGGTATCGGGCATCCAGATATCGAGCAGCACCAGGTCGGGGCGCTCGGCGGCACGCGCGGCGCGCGCGCGCGCCGCGTTCTCGGCGAGCTGCACGCTGTGGCCCTCGTCGGCGAGTATCTCCGACAGCAGCTCGCGGATGCCGATTTCGTCGTCGACTACCAGTATCCGGGACATCAGGCCGCCTTCGCCGCATCCGGTTGCAGCGGCAGCGTGACGCTGACGCTGGCGCCATGTCCGGGCAGGTTTTCCACCTTGATCGTGCCGTTGTGTTCGTCGACGATCTTTTTCACGATCGCCAGGCCCAGTCCGGTGCCCCTGGGTTTGGTGGTCACGTAGGGTTCGAATGCACGCATGATGATCGCTTCGGGAAAACCGCAACCGTTATCGTTGATTTTGAGACAGGCCTGATTGCCCGAGCGCACGGTTTCGACTTCGATGCGCGGGCCGGCGCTGCCGGCGAGCGCATCCTGCGCGTTCTGCAACAGATTGTGGATCACCTGGCGCAGCTGCGTCGGATCGCCCTTCACCCGCGGCAACCCGGCCTGCAGCCGGGGCTGCAGCAGCGCGCCGGTGTGCTCGTACAGGCCGAGCACCTCGCGCACCAGGGCGTTCAGATCCAGCGCCTGCAGGTTGGGCGCGGGCGTGCGCGCATACTCGCCGAAATCGTCCACCATGCCCTTCATCGCAGCCACCTGATTGATAATGGTCTCGGTGGCGCGGTTGAGCGTGATTGCGTCCTCGGGCGGGAGCCTGTTCGCGAGTTTTGCCTGCAGGCGCTCGGCCGAGAGCTGGATCGGCGTGAGCGGGTTCTTGATTTCGTGCGCCAGGCGCCGCGCCACTTCGCCCCAGGCGGTGGCGCGCTGTGCCTGGACCAGCTTGGTGACGTCGTCGAACACCACCACATAGCCGCCGCCGCTCGCGCGCGGCAGGACCGAGCCGCGCACCAGCAGCATGCGCTCGCCCAGCTCCAGCTGCTGCTGCCAGGTGTCGCTGCCGTGCTGCTCGAAGCCGGCGACGATGGCGTGCGCCAGCGGCTGCAGCCGCGGCCAGTCGGCGAGGGTCTGGCCTTTCAGGCCCTCGAATGCTTCCTGCAGGATGGCGGTGGCGCCGTGGTTTACCGTGCCCAGGCGCAGCTGTTCGTCCAGTACCAGCACGCCGGCGGACAGATTGGCGAGGATATTCTCCAGATATGCCTTGGCCGTTTCGAGTTCGGCGCGGTGCGATTCGGCCGCGCTGCGCGCTTCGTCCAGTTGCTCGGTCATGCTGTTGAACGATTGGGTGAGTATGCCCAATTCGTCGCTGCTGGTGACCTGGGCGCGGCGGCTGTAGTCCCCGCGCGCGACGGCTTGCGTGCCCGCGGCGAGCAGCGCCAGCGGCTCCGACAGACGCGCCGACAGCAGGAAGGCGAGCGCGGTCGCCGAGAACAGCGTCAACAGCAGCGTCAGCGTCAGCGTGAGGATGTAGATCTCCTTCAGCCCCTGGCGCGACAGCGACAGCTCCTTGTAGTCGCGGTATACGTCCTGCACCGCCTCCGCGTCGCGCGCCAGCGCCGGCGGCACCCGCTGCAGCAGCTGCAGCAGGCGCTCGTCCTCGGCGATGCTGAGCGCGGCCACCGGGACCACGACGCGCAGGCTCAATCCCTGCCCCGGCCCGCCTTCGAGCGCGGAGTAGCCGCGGCTCTGGCGCGCCTGGCGCTGAATGATGCTGCTCGGCATGTCGGGCAGCAGCTTGCCCATGCCTTTGCTCGCGCTGGCGATGACGTTGCCGCCGGAAGACAGCAGCAGCGCCTCGTCCACGCCCGCCTGCTCGCGCAGCCGGTCAAGCAGCACCACCTGCTGCGCCTGCGGTTTGTCCGAAAGATCGAGCGCCATGCGCCGTGCCTTGTCGTTCAGCTCGGTGAGCAGCAGGTCGAGCGCGGTGCGGCCGAGGTTGAGCCCGCCCTCGAGCGCGTTGTCGACGCGCACGTCGAACCAGGACTCGATGCTCTTAGCCATGAACTGCAGCGACACCACGTAGACCAGACCGCCGGGCACGATGACCATGGGCAGAAACATCAGCAGAAAGCGCAGCGTCAGGCGTGAGCCGAACACGTGTTTGCGCAGCTTGGCCGTGAGCACCCACAACTGATAGCCGATCAGCGCCGCGAGCGCCGCTGCCAGGGCCGCGTTCAGGCCGAGCAGCAGCGCGTAGTGGCGTGAGAACAAGGCGGTATTGCCGCTTGCGGCGGCCAGCAGGAACAGCAGGATCGCGCCCAGCGCCACGCCGAACATGAGCACGAATTTCATTGCGGCGCCTTCTCCGTCACCGGCGCCTTGACGCGGAACGGCCACTGTCGCCATTCGGAGGCGAGATTCCAGTCGCGGTTGGTGAGCGCATTCACCTGGAACGGCTTGGGCAGCTGCGTCACGTCCAGCCGC
>JAKAIH010000098.1 GCA_021825225.1 Pseudomonadota bacterium | reverse complement strand
CGGGAAAAGGGGGCGTGCCCTCTTTTTCAATACCCGGCTACTCGGTCAACTCATGCAGCGGATGACGCTCCAAGCCACGCACCACGAAGCCACGCATCGCCTGCGGCAACTGCGCATGCACCGCGCGTGCCGCAGCTTCAGTGGAAAATTCAGCATACACACAGGCGCCGGAACCACTCATGCGCGCCTCGGCATGCTGCCTCAGCCAGGCCAAATGGTGCGCCACTTCAGGATAGCGATTACTCACAACGGGCTGGAGGTCATTGCGCAGGGTACCCTGTTCCAGCCCCTTGAAAAAGGCCGACATTTTGATTGGTTTTGTGTCCCGTGTCAATTCTGGAGCGGCAAACACGGCGGCCGTCGGTACCTGCACCGGCGGCACCAGCACCAGGTACCAGGCAAGCGGAAGCGCCAGCGGCCTCAGTTCTTCACCCACGCCTTCGGCGAACGCGTTCTCGCCGAACACGAACACAGGCACGTCGGCGCCCAATTGCAGCGCCAGCCGCTGCAATTCCGCGCGGCCCAGACCCAGCCGCCACAGATGGTTGAGCGCGATCAGGGCAGTGGCCGCGTCCGAGCTGCCGCCGCCCAGCCCGCCGCCCATCGGAATGCGCTTATCGAGCTCGATTTCGACACCGCCCTGATGCCCGGTCGCCTGCTTGAGCAAAGCGGCGGCGCGAATGCACAAGTCCTGTTCGGGCGGAACGCCGACCAGCGGCCGCGCGAGCGTGAGCCTGCCGTCCTCGCGCGGCTTGAAGCGCAGCGTGTCGGCCAGATCTATCAGCCGGAAAGCAGTCTGCAGGCTGTGATAGCCGTCTGCGCGCCGCCCGATGACATGCAGAAACAGGTTGATCTTGGCCGGCGCGGCCCAGGCCCCATCCCAGCGATTCACGGCGTATTCCGCCATTGGTCGATCACCAGGCGGATATCCACGTCTGCGCGCGACAAGCGCAGGCGCTCCGGCAAACCGCTTTCGCCGTTGTACGCCAGGAACTCCACCAACCAGCCGGATTGCCTCAGCTCGGCGAGACGCTGCGCGCCATCGAGCTTGGTTTGCGCCGGCACGCCGGCAGCGGCGCGGCCCCGAACCCAGTCGGGCAGGCCCGCGAGCGGCAGGCGCCAGCCCAGCACCTGCTCGGTCAGGGACTCCACGTCGCGCGCCTGATACACTTTTTGGTTCGACGTGGTGAGGGTCACCAGGCCGCCGCTGCGCACGATGTGCGCCACTCCCTGGCCCAATGGGGTGGAGATCAACAGATCGTCGCCGGCCGGCTCGTGCTGCCAGCTGATACTGCCGCTCGCCCCCTCGCCTTCGTATTTCACCGCTATCCGGCCTGAAAGATGGAAGGCGTCGCCGATGGGCCCCGCGGGCGCCGCTTGCTGTTCTACAGTGGCGCAGCCGGCGAGCAACAGGCAGACGAGGAAAGATACGTAGCGCATGACGAAGATTTCAAACCCCGCCCCCGGGGCCTTCTTGGTTTATTTCCGCTTCGTCCTGGCTAAGGCCGGAAGCGCTTGATGGTGCTGTTGAGGGCGTCGTTGTCCGGAGTCTTCTTGCTCGCCTCCTGCCAGATTTTCTCGGCTTCGCCGCGTTCCCCCGCGACCCACAGGACTTCGCCCAGGTGCGCCGCGATCTCCGGATCGGGGCGCGCGCTATAGGCCTTGCGCAGGTATTCCAGGGCCTGCTTTTGCTTGCCCAGGCGGTACAGCACCCAGCCCATGCTGTCGATGATGAACGGGTCCTCCGGCGCAAGCTGCAGCGCCTTCTGTATCAGTTCCTGCGCCTCTGGCAGGCGCAGATTGCGGTCGGCCAGCGAATAGCCTAGCGCATTGTAGGCATGCGCATGGTCGGGCTGCAGGCGGATCAGCTTCTTCAGGCTGCTTTCGAGCAAGTCCATGCGCCCGACTTTCTCCGCCAGCATGGCGTAATCGTAGAGCAGCTCCGGCTGATCGGGCATGTTCTTCAATGCCCCTCCGATCAGATCGAAGGCCTCGCCCTGCCGATTGGCGTCGCGCAGGATCTGCGCCTCGGTCAGCAGCAGCTGCACCCGCCCCTCGGGGCTGCCGGCATCGACTTGCCTCAGGTGGGCGCGCGCCGCGTCCAGCTTGCCCTGTTTGGCGAGCACCAGCGCATAGCGCATTTGCGCCCGCAGATACAGATCACCGCTGGTGACTTCGTCGTACCAGCGCAAAGCCTCCGGGTAATTCTTCTGCTCCTCGGCGGTCTGTCCCAAATACATGCGCACCGCGTTCTTGTCGCGGTAGGGCAGATCGAGCAAGTGCTTGAAATTTGCTTCCGCCTGCGCATAGTCCTGCAGCTGCAGCGACAGCACGCCGACGGCAAACACCACGTCCGCGTTGTCGGGAAAATCCTTGGACAGATTCTGGAACTCGGCGCGCGCCTCGGTATATTTGCGCTCGGCCACGAGCAGGCGCGCATAACTCAGGCGCACCTCGCGCGCCTTGGGGTGATGCTCGAGGAAGCCTGCCAGGCGCTGCAGCGCGAGCGCATTCGACTGCCGCTGCAGCAGCTGCGCCTCCAGCAGCGCAGGCAGTTCCCAGTCCGGCTTGAGCGTGGACGCCGTGCGCACTTCCGCCAGGGCAAGAGCGCTTTGCCCTGCGCCTGCTGCTGCCTGGGCAATGGCGAAATGCGCCTGCGCCACCTTGGGATAGGGCTGTGCCAGCTGCTGCACCAGCTTGAGCGTGAGCGCCTTGTCCTGATTATTGGCGAACATCCGGTTGATCTGCAGGAAGCTGTCGCCGCTCGGCTCCTCTTGGAGCAGCTTCTGCAGATAGGGCAGCGCTTCGTCCTGACGCTTGGCGCCGATCAGCAGACTGACCAGCGTCTGCAAAGCCTGCATGGACGTGGGCTCGGCTTCATACCATATCCTGGCGGCATCGATCGCGGCACCGGGCATGCGCGCGTACAAAGCGACTTCGGCCGCCCGCCTGGCGATGCGCGGATCACGCGTGCGCTTGGCCAGATCGGCATAGGCTTGTGCCGACAATCCCAGCGCGCCGCGCTGGCCCGCGATTTCCGCGAGCAGGTATTCGTACAGCACCTCCTCGGTCAGATCCTGCTTGGGCAAGTCCGCCTCGGCGGCAGGCGCGGCCACGGCCGCCGGCGCCTCGGCCTTCTTGGGCACAGGCTGAACCGCCTGCGCTTGTTCGGGCGCAGGCGCAGCGGCCGGCGCCGCCTGGCGCTGCTGCTGCTGCGCACAGGCGGCAAGCGTCAGGCTCAGCAGGCCCACCAGCAGGAACCGACGTATCAAGGGGAAAGTGCAAAGACGCGAAAAAGACATTGTTGCGCTGATAGCTTAGCGTGGGGGGTACATATTAGGTATATTTGCCTGCCAGTACAAGGAAAACCGTCCGCCGAAAACACCATGCCGGAACTCCCCGAAGTCGAGATCACGCGCCGCGGCATCGAGCCTTACCTGACCGGCAAAACCATCACCGGCGTGCGCGTGAGCGAGCGCAGGCTGCGCTGGCCCATACCATCGAATCTGGCGGCGCGCGTCACCGGGCGGCGTATCGCCGGCGTCGAGCGCCGCGGCAAATACATACTCATCGACTGCGGTGCAGGCGAGCGCGACGGATGGCTGCTCCTGCACCTGGGCATGTCGGGGAGCCTGCGCATCATGGATGCGCGAGTCAAAGCGCAGCGGCATGAACACTTCGACCTGCTGCTGGGCAAAAGGTTGCTGCGCTTGCGCGACCCACGCCGCTTCGGCGCCGTACTGTGGGCGGCAGGCGACATCGCGCGCCATCCCCTGCTCGCCGGCCTGGGTGCGGAACCGCTGGAAGAGGCGTTCACCGGAAAGTTCATGCACACGGCCACGCGTGGGCGCAAAACGGCGGTCAAGCTTATCCTGATGAACGCGGGCATCGTCGTCGGCGTAGGCAACATCTACGCCAACGAAAGTCTGTTTCACGCGCGCATCAATCCGCGCACCCCGGCATCGCGCCTGTCGCTCGCGCGCTGCGAGCTGCTCGCGGCCGCCGTCAAGTCGACGCTGAAACAGGCGCTGGCGGCTGGCGGCAGCAGCCTGCGCGACTTCGTCCACTCGGACGGCAGCTCGGGCTATTTCCAGCAGCAGTATTGCGTGTACGGACGCACCGGTCTGCCCTGCCGCATCTGCGGCACAGCCATCCGGGCCTTGCGCCAGGGTCAGCGCTCCACGTTTTATTGTCCCAACTGCCAGAAGTAGCGCGGCGCTTGCGCCGGGAACGGCCGAACGGCCGCTCTATTTCTGCGCCATCAGCCGCTCATATTTCTGCTGCAGCTGTTCCCTGGTCTCGGGATGCTCGGGATTGAAGGGAATGCAGCTCACCGGACAGACCGCGACGCACTGCGGCTCGTCGAAATGCCCTACGCACTCGGTGCACTTGGCCGGATCGATGACGTAGATCTCTTCCCCCTGCGAAATTGCGCCGTTCGGACATTCCGGCTCGCACACGTCGCAGTTGATACACTCGTCGGTAATCATCAAGGCCATGTCAGCCGCCCATCTGCCGGATTTTTTCCTTGATGCACTTCTCCACCGCGGGCTGAACGAACTTGCTCACATCTCCGCCCAGCGTGGCGATTTCGCGCACCATGGTGGCGGAGACGAACATATGCTGCTCGCCCGGGGTCAGGAACAGGGTTTCGACGTCCGGATAGAGGTTGCGGTTCATCCCTGCCAGCTGGAACTCGTATTCGAAGTCGGACACCGCGCGCAATCCGCGCAGCACGACGCGCGCGTTCTGGGAGCGGATGAAATTCATCAGCAGGCCGCGAAAGCTCTCCACGCGCACGTTGGCGTAGCCCGACAGGACGTCGCGCGCCATGTCCACGCGCTCTTCCAGGGTGAAGAACGGCTGCTTGCCGCGGCTGTCGGCGACGCCGACGACCAGCTCGTCGAACACCAGGGCCGCGCGCCGCACCAGATCCTCGTGGCCGCGCGTGAGGGGATCGAAAGTTCCGGGGTATACCGCCCTAGTCGCCATATGTCACCAAAGTGTAGTGCACCTGTCCGGCGCGTCCGTGCCTGAGTACGCGCCAGCCGCCAGAGGGCGCGAAAGCCGCGGCACTCTCGACGTACACCCGCGCCCCCGGCCGCAGCAGCGGCACCAGCAAGGGCAGCGCCTGTGCCAGCAGGGTCGAGGCGAATGGCGGGTCGAGAAATACCACATCGAAACGCGCCGCCGCATCTGCCGCCGCGGCAGTGGCGAATTCTAGCGCATCCGCACAGTGCAATCGCAGGTTTTTCGCCCCGAGCAGCTCGGCATTGCGGCGCAAGGCTGCGCATACGCCGCGGCTTTTTTCGACCATCACCACGCCGGCTGCGCCGCGCGATAGTGCCTCGAAGCCGAGCGCGCCGCTGCCGGCAAAGAGGTCCAGGCAGCGGCGGCCGCCGAGGTCCTGCCCGAGCCAGTTGAACAGCGTCTCGCGCACGCGGTCGGCGCTGGGTCGCAGGCCCTCGTGATCGGGAAACGCGATGCGGCGGCTGCGCCATTCGCCGCCGATGATGCGGACCTGGTTACTTTTCGCCACTGCCGACGACGACGGTCACCAGGTGCTCCGGCCGCACGCGCCGCGCGAACGCGGCGCGTACCTCGGTCACGCTGACCTGCTCCACCTGCCGGGCGAAGTCGTCCAGCCAGGTGAGCGGCAGCCGGTAGAAGCCTATCAGCGCGACCTGTTCCAGCAATTTGCGGTTGCTGTCTATGCGCAGCGCGAAGCCGCCTTCCAGATTCTGCTTCGCGGCCTTCAATTCCGCCGCGCTCGGCCCGCCGGCGAGAAATTTGTCCAGCACCGTGCGCACCAGCGCCAGCGCTTCCTCGGCCTGCTCTTTCCTGGTCTGCAAGCCGATTTGCAGCGGGCCTTCCTGCGCCAGCGGCAGGAAATAGCTGTAGACGCTGTAGGCGTAGCCGCGCTTCTCGCGCACCTCGAGGTACAGGCGCGAAACGAAGCCGCCGCCGCCGAGGACGTAATTGCCGACCAGTAGCGGAAAATAATCGGGGTCGCCGCGCGCCAGCGCCGGCAGGCCGAGCAGGATATGACTTTGCGACGCGGGATGCGCGATGCGCAGCGTCTGGCTCTGTGGCGGCGTCACCGGCGCAAGCGTGGCCGGCGCGCCTGCCGCGCGCGGCAGCCCCGCAGTCAGTTGCTCGGCGATACGCTCGGCGAGCGCGCGGTCGGCGTCGCCGACGATGGTGACCACGGCGCGAGCAGCGACGTAGTTCGCGCGATAGAAGCTCTCGACATCGGCGCGCTCGATGCGCGCCACGGTTTCGGGCGTGGGGGCCAGCGCATAGGGATGCGCGCCATACAGCAGCCGGTAGAAGGCCCTGCTTGCGACCGCCTCGGGCTTGGTCTCGTCCTCCTTGACCGCGTCGCCAAGGCGCGCCTTCTCCCGTGCAAACGCGGCTTCGGGAAATGCCGGTGCCTGGAGGATTTCGGCAAAGGTCGCGAGCGCCTGCGTGCGTTCGCGCTCGCTCGACAAAGTGCGCAGGCTGAGGCCGGAGCGATCGCGATCCACATTGCCGCCGAGCTGCGCACCGACATCGGCGATGCGCCGGCCGATCTCCTGTTCCGAGTGCGCCGCGGACCCCGCCCTGAGCAGCGTATGGGTAAGCCCGCCCAGTCCGGCGCGATCGGCGGGGACGCGGCGCCCGCCGGCATCGAAATCGACATTGATGTCCAGCATCGGCAGACCGCGGCTGGCGACGAAGTAGACGCGCGCACCCGAATGTGCGGTCCAATGCTGGATCGGCAGCGCCGCCTGCGCCATGCCGGCGGCAAACCACAGTAGCGCTGCGGCCATCAGCCGCTGCAGCCTTGTCCCCTCGCCGTTCGCGCCGCTTGCCACGCTAATGCCCCATAGCCGGCGGCGCCGGCCGCGCTCGTGCCGGGTCAAGCGGCTGCGGCTCGAGCACGCCCACGCTGAGCTGGTCGTCGACGAAATACTGCTTCGCCACGGCGCGCACTTGCTCAGCGCTCACGGCCTTCAGGCCGTCGAGCACGCGATCGATGTCGCGGTAAGACAGGCCGGCGGATTCGAACTGGCCGATCTCCATCGCCTGGCCGAAAATCGAATCGCGCTTGAACACCTGCGTCGCCACGAGCTGCGCCTTCACCCGCGCAAGCTCGTCCTCGCTCACGCCGTCGCGCACCAGGCGCGCGAGTTCCGCGCGCAAGCCCGCCTCCAGCTCGGCCGTGCTGCGACCCTGGCTGGGCGTTCCCTCGATGAAGCACATCCCCGGTCCGCGCGCGGTGGTGTCGTAGCCCGCGCCCACCTCGCTTGCCAGGCGATGATCGCGCACCAGCGACTGATTCAGCCGCGCCGACTCGTTGCCGTCGAGCACCCCGGTCAGCACCTCCAGCGCATAAGGCTGCCAGTCCTTGTCCGCATCGCGCAGCACCGGACATTTCCATCCCATCAGCAGATAAGGCAGTTCCGCCGGCGCCTTGACTACCAGGCGGCGCACGCCGCGCTGTTCCGGTTCGAGCTGGGGCTTGCGCTCGGGCAAGGGCCTGGCCTTGATCGCGCCATAGTACTTCTGCGCCAGCGCGAACACCTCGTCCGCTTTGACGTCTCCCACCACCACGACGAAGGCGTTGTTCGGCAGGTACCAGCGCACGTACCAATTGCGCGCGTCGACATAGCTCATGTTGGCGAGATCGTTCATCCAGCCTATGACCGGCCGCCGGTAGGGATGGGCGACATAGGCCTCGGCATTGAGCGCTTCGGCCACCAGGGCGCGCGGCTGATCGTCGGTGCGCAGACGCCGCTCTTCCATTACGACTTTGATCTCCTGCGAAAACTCGGGCTTGGTTACCAGCAGATTGGACATGCGATCCGCCTCCAGCCGCAGCATCAGCGGCAGCGCGGCCTTCGGCACCTGCTGGAAATAGGCGGTGTAGTCGCGGTTGGTGAAGGCGTTTTCGCGCCCGCCGGCCGCGGCGATGCGGCGCGAGAACTCGCCGCTTTTCACGTTCCTGGTGCCCTTGAACATCATGTGCTCGAGCACGTGCGCGACGCCGCTGATGCCGCTGACCTCGTCCATGCTGCCGGCGCGGTACCAGACCATGTGCACGGCGGTGGGGGCGCGATGGTCCTCTTTGACGATCACGCGCAGGCCGTTGGCGAGCGTGCGCTCCTGCACGCCGGTCTGCGCGCCTGCGCTGCTCGCAGCGACGGCCGCAAGCAGCGAAAACATGCAGCGAAACATCCGGTTTTTCATTCACACCCTTCTGCTAAAATCGGGGCCTATCTTAGCGGGTTTTGCCGCCCGTCGCGCG
>JAKAIH010000097.1 GCA_021825225.1 Pseudomonadota bacterium | reverse complement strand
GAGCTTGTACACGATCTGGGTAAAGCCGAAGTCCGCATAGACCTTCTGCAGCAGCGCGGTATAGGCGACGCATTCGGGCAGGATCTGGTCCTCGGTGCAGAAGATGTGGCCGTCGTCCTGGGTGAAGGCGCGGATGCGCATGATGCCGTGCAGCGCTCCGGAGGCCTCGTTCCTGTGGCAGGCGCCGAACTCGCCATAGCGCAGCGGCAGTTCGCGGTAGCTGCGCAGGCCGGCGTTGTAGATCTGCACGTGGCCGGGGCAGTTCATCGGCTTCACCGCGTAGGTGCGCTTCTCCGATTCGGTGGTGAACATGTTCTCGCGGTAGTTCTCCCAGTGGCCGGATTTTTCCCACAGGCTGCGGTCCAGAATCTGCGGGCAGCGCACCTCCTGATAACCGTTGTCCTGATACACGCGGCGCATGTACTGCTCCACCTGCTGCCACAGCGTCCAGCCCTTGGGATGCCAGAACACCATGCCCGGCGCTTCCTCCTGCATGTGGAACAGGTCGAGTTGCGTGCCGAGCTTCCTGTGGTCGCGTTTTTCCGCCTCCTCGAGCATATGCAGATAGGCGTCCTGCTCTTCCTTTTTCGCCCAGGCGGTGCCATAGATGCGCTGCAGCATCTCGTTCTTCGAGTCGCCGCGCCAGTAGGCGCCGGCGACTTTCATCAGCTTGAACACCTTGAGCTTGCCGGTGGAGGGCACGTGCGGCCCGCGGCACAGGTCGACGAAATCGCCCTCGCGATACAGGCCGATCTCCTGATCCGCGGGAATCGAGGCGATGATCTCGGCCTTGTAGTGCTCGCCCATGCCCTTGAACAGCGCCACCGCCTCGTCGCGCGAGCGCACTTCGCGCATCACCGGGTAGTCCTTTTTCGCGAGCTCGGACATTTTCTTTTCGATCGCCGCGAGATCTTCCGGCGTGAACGGCCGCTTGTAGGAGAAATCGTAGTAGAAGCCGTTCTCGATCACCGGGCCGATGGTCACCTGGGCATCGGGAAACAGCGTCTTCACCGCGTACGCGAGCAGGTGCGCGGTGGAGTGGCGAATGATGTCGATGCCGTCCTTGTCGCGCTCGGTGACGATGGCGAGTTCGGCGTCCGCTTCGATGCGATACGAGGTATCCACCAGCTTGCCGTCGACGCGGCCGGCGAGCGCCGCCTTGGCCAGGCCGGGGCCGATGCTGGCGGCCACTTCGGTTACCGTCACCGGCTGGGCAAACCCGCGGATCGAACCGTCAGGCAGTTTTATATTGGGCATCGCTACTCAATTCCAAAATGAAAAGGTGCGGACTCGCCGCACCTTTTCCACAAATACGCGTATGCAATCGCGCTGGCGCTGTCTCAAGCCTTGATCATCAGCAGCGTATAGGCTGCGATCACCGTTCCCGCAAAGGCGCCACCATAGCAGAGAACCCTGACTGCCGTCACCGCATGGACCCCAAAATCGTGCAGCAGGATGTGTATGCGGTGCGCCGCGTGCCACAGAAACAGAGCAATAACGGCAAGGATGAAAATCTTGCCCGCCCAGTTTTGCGACAACGCGAGCATATGCGCATAGCTCATGGTGTCCGGCTTGAAAATCAAACCAAACGGCACGGCGATGCCGGTGATGAACACCAGCGCCGGGCCGATCAAGGCCGCGAGCATCCCGCCGGCGCCGAACAGAGACCAGAATATCGGTTCATTGGAGCGTTTCATCAGCTTACCCCCCCGACGATGAACAGCACTGCCAGACACGCGACCACCGCGGCCGCGAGGCCGGTGCCGGTGATCGTCCCCGGCTGCACCCGTTTGCCGCCGACGAACATGATCGGCATGGTCTTGGGCATGATCTTGAACCAGCTCCAGGTGTGGTAGCAGAACACCGCCAGCACGATCAGGTGGAACACCTTCATCCACGGCGTGGTCAGGTACTGCAGCCAGCCGTTGAACGCCGCCTCGCCCTGGCCCAGCCGCACCAGCCCGGCGAGCAGCACGACCGCATAGGCGGCGACGAACACGGACGTGACTTCGCGCGCCATGTAGCTTACGAAATAGGCATCGCGTTTCCACCAACCATCCATGGAACGGACGTAGGGTCGACGATTACTCATTTGTCTGCTCCCCCTGGCGTGATGAACCGGGTGAAATAATTGATCGCACTGTTCATCTTGTTCTGGTTGATTGCATTGGCCGGATCCACGCCCTTGGGACAAACCTCGGAGCAGTAGCCGACCGCGGTACAGCCCCAGTAGCCTTCGTCCGCGTAGCCCAGCTCGTTGCGCTCGGCCTGCCCGCCATCGCGCGAATCGGCGTTATAGCGGTGCATCAGGGCGAGTATGCCGGGACCGGTGAACTTCGGATTGAGCCCGTACTGCGGGCAGGCGGCGTAGCACAGCATGCAGTTGATGCACGAACTGAACTGCTCGTACATGTCGCGCTGCTGCGGCGTCTGCAGGTACTCGCCCTGCGCCAGCGTACGCTCCTCCTTCGGAATGATGTAGGGCTTGATGCTCTCGAGCTTCTTCATGAAGTCGGTGGCGTCGACGATCAGGTCGCGCTCGATCGGCAGGTGTTTCAGCGCCTCGACACGCAATTTCCCCGGATAGTAATCGCGCAGGAAGGTCTTGCACGAAAGCTTCGGTTTGTCGTCGATCATCATGCCGCAGCTGCCGCAGATCGCCATCCGGCACGACCAGCGGAAACTCACCGTTTCGTCGAGGTAGTCCTTGATGTACTGCACGCCCTGCAGCACCGACATGTCGTCGGTGAACGGCACCTTGTAGGTTTGCCAAACGGGCTCCTTGTCCTGCTCCGGGCGATAGCGCAGGACTTCGATTTCGATTATTTTCTCGGTATCAGCCATTGGCTGCTCCCTGTTTTTTGCGGTCTTCGTCGGCTTTCACGCCAGCGGCGCCGTAGGCGCGCGTACCCGGCTTCGACTTCGTGATCTTGACCTCGCCGTACTCGATGCGCGGCGCGCCGTCTCCGTTGTAGTAGGCGAGCGAGTGTTTGAGGAAGTTGGCGTCATCGCGCTGCTCGAAGCCATCCAGTCGCTGGTGCGAACCGCGCGACTCCTTGCGGTTGATCGCCGAGTAGACCATCGTCTGCGCCACATCGAGCAGGTAGCCGAGTTCGATCGCGAGCAGCCAGTCGGTGTTGTAGACCTTCGATTTGTCGTCGACCCTCAGCTTCTTGTAGCGTTGCCTGAGTTCGTCGATCTTGTTGCAGGTATCCTGCATGGTCGTGCCCATGCGGTAGATGCCGCAGCCGCTTTCCATGCTCTTCGCCATCTCGGTACGCAGCACCGCGATGCGCTCGGTGCCGTCGGCTTTGTTGACGATGCCGAGCGCGCGCGCCTGTATCGCATCGGCCTGCTTTTCGATGGCGCCCGGATTGCTGATGCTCGTCGCCTTCGCGAACTTCGCAGCCTCGTCGCCCGCGACCTTGCCGAACACAATCAGTTCCGTCAACGAGTTCGAGCCCAGGCGATTGGCGCCGTGGATGCCGACACTGGAACACTCGCCGACCGAATACAGCCCCGGCAGCCCGGAGGCGGTCTTGCCGTCGGCCAGTATCCCGCCCATGGTGTAGTGCACGCCAGGCAGGACCGGGATGCACTCGTGCGCCGGATCGATGCCCATGAATTCTTCCGCCAGTTCGTAGATCTGCGGCAGGCGCTCGCGCAGGTAGGCCTCGCCAAGGTGGCGCAGGTCCAGATTCACCACTGAACCGAACTTGCCCTCGATGGTCCGCCCTTTCTGCTGCTCGTGCCAGAACGCCTGGCTCAGGCGATCGCGCGGCCCCAGTTCCATGAACTTGTTACGCGGCTTGTCTTCGGGCGGTCCGAGACCGTAGTCCTGCAGGTAGCGATAACCGTCCTTGTTCAGCAGCAGGCCGCCTTCGCCGCGGCAGGCCTCGGTGAACAGGAGGCCAGTGCGCGGCATGCAGGTCGGGTGATACTGCACGAACTCCATGTCGCGCAGCGGCACACCATGACGATACGCAAGGGCCATGCCGTCGCCGGTGACAATGCCGCCGTTGGTGTTCTCGCGGAACACGCGGCCGGCGCCACCCGTGGCGATGATTACCGACTTCGCCTGGATCAGCCGGAATTCGCCCGTCGCGATCTCGATTACGACCGCGCCCTGAACCCGGCCATCCTCGACCACGAGGTCGACGCAGAAATGTTCGTCGAAGCGCTTGATCGAAGGGTACTTGATCGAGGTCTGGAACAGCGTGTGCAGCATGTGGAAGCCGGTCTTGTCTGCGGCAAACCAGGTGCGCTCGATCTTCATGCCGCCGAAAGCGCGCACGTTGGCATGGCCGTCTTCCTTGCGGCTCCACGGGCAGCCCCAGTGCTCCATCTGCACCATTTCTTCGTGGGCATGGGCGACAAAGTACTCGACCACGTCCTGCTCGCACAGCCAGTCGCCGCCGCCTACCGTATCGTTGAAATGGTGGTCCAGCGTATCGTCGGGCCGCGTCACTGCGGCGGCTCCGCCTTCTGCGGCCACGGTGTGGCTGCGCATCGGGTAGACCTTCGAAATCAGCGCGATTTTCAGCGTGGGATCCGCTTCCGCAACCGCGATCGCGGCCCGTAATCCTCCCCCACCGGCGCCTATGATCGCTACGTCTGCCTTGTATACTTCCACTGCTTATCTCCCCATCGGTGAAACTAATGAGATTCTAACTCGAATTCCGGATCGGCGCCTCCGCCAGCAGCTGTCTTGGTCGCTTGTTCAAAAGATCCGGCACACCATCCGCCCGCTGCAAACATCCTCCCGCAACGGATTTCAAGAGCTGGTTACAGGATGAGGAAACACATTCCCTCATACTCCACCAAGTCGCGGGCCATTTCGACGATTCCGAAATGGTCTCTAACTTAACGCCCGCGACTTCTTGCTTTGTTGATCCAAATCAAACGCGGGGCTGAAAGTTCGCACAGCATTAGCGGCTGGCGTGCCGTCGCGCGCCGCTTCATCCAACAGCGACGGGGCGCGGCCGGAGCAAGCCGCGGCAATATCAATAACGACAAGTCAGGACACAGGAGCAACTTACCATGTACGAAAAGACCAACACCTGCGGCAAAGACGCAACGCCGTCCGGACTCGCGCTGCTGCGCGACCCGGCACTCAACCGCGGCACCGGCTTCACCGAAGCTGAGCGCGACAAATACAACCTGCGCGGATTTCTCCCGCCACATGTGCACAACCAGGAAGAGCAGGCGGTACGCGTGCTCACGCGCCTGCGCGCCCTGACGGACCCGCTGGAGAAATTCGTCGCGCTCAATGCGCTGCACGATCGCAACGAGTCCCTCTACTTTCGCGTGCTGTGCGACAACATCGACGAGATGCAACCGCTGGTCTACACCCCGACGGTCGGATTGGCATGCCAGAAATTCGGCCACATCTTTCAGCGGCCGCGCGGGCTGTTCATCGGCGCCAACGACCGCGGACGCATCGCGCAATTGCTGCGCAACTGGCCCTACCAGGCCGGCATCATCGTCGTTACCGATGGCGAACGCATTCTCGGCCTCGGGGATCTGGGTGCCAACGGCATGGGAATTCCGGTGGGCAAGCTGTCGCTCTATACCGCGTGCGCCGGCGTGCATCCGCAGCTGTGCCTGCCGGTCACCATCGATGTCGGCTGCAATAACACGGCGATGCTCGAAGACCCGTTTTATGTCGGCCTGCGCCAGCGGCGCCTCACCGGCGCGGCCTACGACAGCCTGCTCGACGAATTCATCAGCGCGGCATGCGAGGTATTCCCGGGCGTAACCATCCAGTTCGAGGACTTCGCCAACCATAATGCGTTCCGCCTGCTGAAGAAGTACCGCGACCGCATCTGCACCTTCAACGACGACATCCAGGGGACGGCCGCAGTCGCGCTCGCGGGCATACTCTCGGCGCTGCGTATCACCGGCGGCAAGTTCACCGAACAAAAGCTGCTGTTCCTCGGCGCCGGCGAGGCGGCCACCGGCATCTGCGATCTCGTGGTGTCGGCGATGATGGCGCACGGCCTGCCCGAAGCGGCCGCGCGGCAGCGCTGCTGGGCGGTCGATTCGCGCGGCCTGGTGGTCAAAAGCCGCACTGATCTGGCCGAGCACAAGCTGCCGTATGCGCACGATCATGCGCCGGTGGGCGACTTTCTCAGCGCCATCAAGACGCTCAAACCGACCGCCATCGTCGGCGTCGCCGCAGTGGGCGGCACCTTCACGCAGGAGGTGCTCGAGGAAATGGCGCGCATCAACGAGCGGCCGATCGTATTCGCGCTTTCCAATCCCACTTCGAAGGCCGAGTGCAACGCCGAGGAAGCCTACCGCTGGACCAAGGGACGGGCGCTGTTCGCCTGCGGCAGCCCGTTCGACCCGGTGAAATTCGAGGGCAGGACCTATGTGCCGCGGCAAGGCAACAACTCCTACATCTTTCCCGGCGTCGGCCTGGGCGCAATCGCGAGCCGCACGCGCAGAATCACCGACGAGATGTTCATGGGCGCGGCGCAAACGCTGGCGCAGTTGGTGACCGAATCCGATCTCGCGCAGGGCAGCCTCTACCCTGCGCTGCCGCGTATCCGCGAAGTGTCCGCGCATATCGCTGCGGCCGTCGCCGAAACCGCGTACAGGTGCGGGCTCGCCGGCAAACCCAAACCGGCAGACGTGCTCGCCGACGTGCGCGCGCAGATGTTCGATCCGCACTACTAGAAGCGCGCATTGCGCGGCGTTCCCGCAAAGTGCGCGAACGCCGCGCGTTGTCGTTCGATCTGCCGTTTGATCTACGTCAATGCGTCGGCGACTGTCGCGATTATGCTTCGCATATCGTTGCTGGAGGACGCAGCGTTATCCAGGTTGATTCTAGGCAGCGGCGCACGCGGCTGTTGCGGCCGCGGCGGGATCGCGCCGAACTGCGGCGTTCGACCGGCGCCGTCGCACTGATCATCCGCTAGAAGCGACCCTCCTTCGCCCGACCAACCCTTTGAACAGGGCCACAAGGCTAATCCGTGTACACGATTGTTCGTCGCGAAGTCTTTTCCGACACGACCTTTCTGTGGGAGGTGCAGGCTCCGGACGTCGCGAACTCGGCGCAACCGGGTCATTTCGTCATGGTGCGCCTGCACGAAGGCAGCGAACGCATTCCGCTGACAGTGGCCGATTTCGACCGCAACAAGGGCACCATCACCATGGTGATCCAGTCCCTCGGCAAGACCACGCTGGAGATGCGGGATCATTACAAGGAGGGCGACAGCTTCGCCGATTTCGTCGGCCCGCTCGGCCTGCCGCAGCATGTGAGCAAGGTCGGGCACGTGGTGCTGGTCGGCGGCGGGCTCGGCGTGGCGCCGGTGTATCCGCAACTGCGCGCCTTCAAAGAAGCCGGCAACCGCACCACCGGCATCATCGGTTTTCGCAACAAGGACCTGGTGTTCTGGGAAGACCGCTTCAATGGATTTTGCGATCAGCTGATCGTCTGCACCGACGACGGCAGCTACGGCACGCCGGGCTTCGTCACCGCGGCGCTGAAGCAGGTGCTCGAACGCGACAAGCCGGACCTCGTCATCGCGATCGGGCCGCTGCCGATGATGAACGCCTGCGTCGAGACGACGCGTCCCTATGGCGTCAAGACCATGGTGTCGCTCAATGCGATCATGGTCGACGGCACCGGCATGTGCGGCTCCTGCCGCGTGACCGTGGGCGGCGAAGTAAAGTTTGC
This sequence comes from Pseudomonadota bacterium, assembly GCA_021825225.1. Classification (GTDB taxonomy): domain Bacteria; phylum Pseudomonadota; class Gammaproteobacteria; order Burkholderiales; family SG8-39; genus 2-12-FULL-64-23. The sequence continues at coordinate 652 of JAKAIH010000097.1, read as the reverse complement.
CTGCGTCGAGGGCCCGGACTTCGACGGCCACCAGGTCGACTTCAAGGAACTGATCCTGCGCCAGCGGCGCTTCAAGGGCGAGGAAGCAAAGGCAAGCGAAGATTACGCGCACATCTGCCAGGTGGAGAAGACGCTGTTCGAACAGAACAAGCGCAATTACAAGAAGTACAAGGACCTGTCGCCGCACGCGGTGAAAATGCCCGAGCGCGACGCGCAGGAGCGCGCGCGCAACTTCAAGGAAGTGAACCTCGGCTACAGCATGCACGACGCGCTGGAAGAGGCCGAACGCTGCATCCAGTGCACCAAGCCCGACTGCATCGCCGGCTGCCCGGTGTCGATCGACATCCCGCGCTTCATTCGCCACCTGCTGGTGCGCGACCTCGACGGCGCGCTCGGCGTGATCAACGAATCCAACCTGTTCCCGTCGGTATGCGGCCGCGTCTGCCCGCAGGAATCCCAATGCGAGGCGCAATGCGTCGTCGGCCGGAACAAGAAGATTGCAATGGAGCCGGTCGCGATCGGGCGCCTCGAGCGCTTCATCGGCGACAATGCGCGCGCACCCAAGGCCGCGCCGCCGCGCTTCGAGCGGACGCTGGGCAAGATCGCCGTGGTCGGCTCCGGCCCCTCGGGACTCGCCGTCGCCGCCGATTTG
>JAKAIH010000096.1 GCA_021825225.1 Pseudomonadota bacterium | reverse complement strand
CGTGCTGCCGACCGAGTTCGACGGGCGTGCGGATGCGATTTTCCAGCCCTACGACGCGAAGCAGCGCCGCCACATGGAGTACGTCAAGGATCACGGCGCCTGGTCGGATTTTCCCTATGAGAAGGTGGACGCGGACTTTCGCGCTTTCTATCCGCTCAGCGCTTTCGAAGGGGTCAAGCCCGGCGAAAAGTTCGAAGACGGCGTGCGCGTGACCTAGCTTCGCGCGCACGCGGCGCAGGATGCAGGCGCGCTAGTCTTCTTCGCGCGCCGCCTTGTATTGCGAGGTCAGTTGCTGCTGCAGCTGTGCCGGCACCTGCGCGTAATGGCTGAACTCGATTGAATACGAGCCCTGACCGCCGGTGATCGAGCGCAGGCGGTTCTGGAAATCCGCAAGCTCCGCCAGCGGCACCTGGCCGCTGGTGCTGATGATGTCGGCGGAGCGCTGCTGCGTACCGGTGATCTGGCCGCGCTTGGAGGCGATTTCGGAAGTCATGTCGCCTACGTAGGTCTCGGGCGCGTCGATTTCGATGTTGACGATCGGTTCGAGCATGATCGGCGCCGCCTTGGAGAACGCGTCGATCACGGCTTTGCGCCCGGCGGAAACGAAGGCGATTTCCTTCGAGTCCACTGCGTGGCTTTTGCCGTCATAGACGATGACGCGCAGGTCTTCCACCGGGTAGCCGGCAATCACGCCCGAGTCCAGCGCCATGCGCACGCCTTTTTCCACCGCCGGGATGAAAACGGTCGGAATCACGCCGCCCTTCACCTGATCGACAAACTCGTAGCCGGCGCCACGCGCCAGCGGCTCGATGCGCAAAAACACTTCGCCGAACTGACCGGCGCCGCCGGTCTGTTTCTTGTGACGGCAATGCCCCTCGGCTTTGCGGCTGATGGTCTCGCGGTAGGGAATGCGCGGCGGCCTGGTGTCCAGCTCGAGCTTGTACTGCTGCGTCAATTTCTCCAGTTTGGTGCGCAGGTGCAGTTCGCCCAGCGCGCGGATCACCGTCTCGTTGGTCGTCGGATGGCGCTCCATGCGAAAGCAGGGATCTTCCAGTTCCAGTTTGTGCAGAACCTCGAACAGACGCTGCTCGTCGCCTTTCTTCTTCGTCTCCACGGCCAGGCCGTGCATGGGCGCAGGGAATTCAAGCGGGCGCAGATGGATGTGATCTTCGTCGTGCGAGTCGTGCAGCACCGCATCGAATTCAATCTCGTCGACCTTGGCCACCGCGCCGATGTCCCCGGGAACCAGGGCGTCGGTTTCCACGTATTCCTTCCCCTGCAGCAGATACAGGTGCGCCACCTTGAACGGGCGGCTGCCGTTGCCGATAAACAGCTGCGCATCGCGCTTCACCGTGCCCTGGTGCACGCGGAACACCCCGAGCTTGCCGACGTACGGGTCGATGATGACCTTGAATACATGCGCAAGCACGTGCTTGGCCGGGTCGGGTTCGGCGTGGAATTCCACCGCGTCCGCGCCTTCGCCTCTGAGGAAGGGGGGAGGGTTGCCTTCGGCGGGATTGGGAGCAAGGTTGGCGAGCACGTCGAGCAGTTCCGCCACACCCGCGCCGTTGCGCGCCGAAGTGAAGCATACCGGGATCAAATGTCCGTCGCGCAAGGCTTTCTCGAACGGCGCATGCAGTTGTCCGGGGTTGATTTCGCCCTGCTCCAGGTACAGGGCCATCAGCGCCTCGTCGACCTCCACCACCTGGTCGACCAGCGCGGCGTGCGCCGCCTTGACCGAAGAGAAGTCCGACTCGCCGTCGGGATTGAAGAAGCAGTCGACGACATCCTTGCCCGCATGCGCGGGCAGATTGATCGGCAGGCATTCCTTGCCGAAGGTTTGCTGGAGGCTGGCGAGCAAGGCGGGCAGATCGACGTTTTCGGCGTCGATCTTGTTGATCACGATCATGCGGCACAGCTTGCGCGCCTGCGCCCACTTCATCATGCGCCGTGTCGCGAGCTCGATCCCGGTCTGTGCGTTGATGACGACCAGCGCGGTCTCCACCGCGGCCAGCGCGCCTATCGCCTGGCCGGAAAAATCCGGATAACCCGGCGTGTCGATCAGGTGTACGTGGGTGTCGCGCCAGGCAAAATTGACCAGCGCGGCATTGAGCGAATGGCCGTAGGTCTTTTCCAGGGGATCGTAGTCGCATACGGTATTGCCGCGCTCGACGCTGCCGGGCACCTTGATTGCCCCGGCGCGCGCGAGCAGCGCTTCGGCCAGGGTGGTTTTGCCGGTCGCGCCGTGGCCCACAAGCGCAACGGCGCGGATGGCTTCAGTGGTGTAGTTCGGCATGATGTCCCCTTTGCTTTGATTTTGATTCTAGCATCGCCGGTTCTCGCTTGCCCCGGCGCAGTATGTCTATGCGCTCCTATTCCGGGTCGTCCAGCGCGTGTTCGAGGTGGCCGACGTCGCCCCAGATATGCAACTGCCAGCTGCCGTCGCGATGGCGAAAACGGTTAATGCCGGTATTGTGCAGGGCAAAGTCGCGCGGCGTATGCAGCGGCATCGCCTGCGCGTGGCGGTAGAGCATCGCCAGCACGCCGCCGTGGCTGACCGCTGCCAGCGTCAGTCCGGCGTGACGCTGGGCCAGTTCGGTGAAACAGTCGACGCTGCGCTGATACAACTGGCGCGTGCTCTCTCCGCCGGGGATGACGTAATCGGGATCGTGGCTCTTGAAGCGCGCGTATTCCTCCGGGTAGCGGGCCTGCACTTCGTCAGGTGTGAGCCCCTGGAAAATTCCCATACGGCGTTCGCGCAGGCGCGGCTCGACCACGATTTCGTGTCCGGTGCGCATCGCGACTGCGCTGGCGGTCTGCAGCGCGCGGCCCAGGTCGCTGGAGAGCAGCAGGTCGAAGCGTTCCCGCGTCAGGCGCTCGGCCAGCGCCTGCGCCTGCGCCAGGCCTTCGGCGTTGAGCGCGCTATTGAGATGTCCCTGGAAGCGGCCTTCGCTGTTCCATTCGGTTTCGCCGTGGCGAATGGCGATGAGGTGGGTGTCGGCGGAACTGGCCATGGTCGCTCAGCGCTTGGCCGTCCCCAGTGCGACCACCGCCCCGACCACGATCAATGCACCCGCGATCTGCTGCGGCGCAACGCTTTGGCCGAGGATGGGCCAGGCGAGAAACAGCACGGCGATCGGCTCGAAATTGAGCGCGGCCGAATTGTTCAGGGCATCGAGGCGCGGCAGCAGCACGAACAGGGCCGTGAATGCCGTGCCGTAGAACAGCATCAGCAGGCCAAGGCCCAGCCAGGCACCCGGGTTTGCGGGCAGCGCCAGATCGCCCGCGAGCGCGCCTGCCGCGAGCATCAGCACCGCGACCGTGCTCATGGTGAGAAAAGTGCGCAGCCTGCCGTCCACATCCTTGAGCCAGCGCGAGGTGAAATACAGCGCAGTGGCGAAAGACACCGCTGCGCCCAGGGCATAGCCGACGCCGGTGCCGATCTCGAGCCAGCGCCCGGCGATGTCGCCGTGTGCGCCGAATACATCGAGGGCCAGGGTCAGCCCGCATAGCGCGACCGGCATCGCGATCAGGGCGCGCCGCCCCGGACGCTCGCTCCCCGCAGCCCAGGAGATCAGCGTGAACATCATCGGAAAGGTGTTGAACGCGAGCAGGGCGAGTGCCACCGGGATGCGTGCGACCGCCGAGTAGAGACAGTAGCTTTGCACCGCGATCAGCACGCCCACTGCGATTGCGCGCCAGCGCGTCGCCGCCGCAAGCGTGAGCGGGACGCGGCTCGCCAGCAGCAGCACACCGACGAACAGCGCCGCGCCGATCGAGCGCGCGGCCACCGCCGTGGTGACGTTGACGCCGTGGTCGAACGCGATGCGCGCGGCGATGTGGTTGCTGCCGAACGTGGTCGCGATCACGAGCAGGATCGCGATGCTCAGCCAGCGCGGAAACGGCTTGCCCGGCAACGCTAGGCTGCTCCGCGCGCGGAGTCGAACCAGCTCACGCGACGGCGACCGGGATCTTGAATTCGCGGATTCTCTTCTCCCACTCCGCCGGGCCGGTCTGGTGCACCGAGGCGCCGCTCGAGTCGACTGCCACAGTGACCGGCATGTCCTTCAGCTCGAATTCGTAGATCGCTTCCATGCCGAGATCGCCGAAAGCGAGCACGCGCGATTTCTTGATTGCCTTGGCGACGAGGTAGGCCGCGCCGCCGACCGCCATGAGGTAGGCGGCCTTGTGCTTCTTGATCGCATCGATCGCGACCGGACCGCGTTCGGCTTTGCCGACCATGCCGATGAGTCCGGTCTGCGCCAGCATCATCTCGGTGAACTTGTCCATGCGCGTGGAGGTGGTGGGACCGGCGGGGCCGACCACCTCGTCTCTCACCGGATCCACCGGGCCGACGTAATAGATCACGCGGTTGGTGAAATCCACCGGCAGCTTCTCGCCCTTGGCGAGCATTTCCTGAATGCGCTGGTGCGCGGCGTCGCGCCCGGTGAGCATCTTGCCCGAGAGCAGCAGGATGTCGCCGCGCTTCCACGAAGCGACTTCGGCCGCGCTGAGCGTGTCGAGGTTGACGCGTTTCGCCGCCGATGTCGGCGCCCAGGTGACCTTGGGCCAGTCATCGAGCGAAGGCGCCTCGAGCGATACCGGCCCGGAACCATCGAGCACGAAATGCGCGTGGCGTGTCGCGGCGCAGTTCGGGATCATCGCGATCGGCTTGTTCGCGGCGTGCGTCGGGTAGTCGGCGATCTTGACGTCGAGCACCGTGGACAGACCGCCGAGGCCCTGCGCGCCGATGCCCAGGGCGTTGATCTTGCCGTAGAGCTCGATGCGCAGTTCCTCCAGCTTGGATTTAGGCCCGCGCGCGAGCAGCTCGTGCATGTCCAGGGGCTGCATCAGCACTTCCTTCGCCATCATCATCGCCTTTTCCGAAGTACCGCCGACGCCGATGCCGATGATGCCCGGCGGGCACCAGCCCGCGCCCATGGTGGGCACGGTCTTGAGCACCCAATCGACCACCGAATCCGAAGGATTGAGCATGGCAAACTTGGATTTGGCCTCGGACCCGCCGCCTTTGGCCGCGACGGTTACCTCCACTTTATTCCCGGTGACCATTTCAACGTGCAGCACCGCGGGCGTGTTGTCCTTTGTGTTCTTGCGCGTAAACATGGGATCGGCCAGCACCGAGCTGCGCAGAGGATTATCCGGGTTGGTGTAGGCGCGGCGCACGCCTTCGTTCACGGCGTCGCCGATCGTGCCCTTGAAGCCCTCCCAGCGCACGTCCATGCCGATCTTGAGGTAGACGTTGACGATGCCCGTGTCCTGGCAGATCGGGCGGTGGCCTTCGGCGCACATGCGCGAGTTGGTCAGTATCTGCGCGATCGCGTCCTTCGCTGCCGGCGCCTGCTCGCGCTCGTAGGCGCGCGCAAGATGCACCAGATAATCCTTCGGATGATAAAAGCTGATGAACTGCAAGGCGTCGGCGACGCTCTGGATCAGGTCTTCCTGCTTGATGGCGGTCATGTTGGTCTCGCTGGATTGAAGTGGCAATGTGGATCGCTAAGGCAATGTGGATCGCTTCGGCAATGAGGATCGCATGGGCAATGTGTATTTCAGTGGCAATGCGCGCCGGGATGCCCGTCTGGCGGAACCGCTAGGCGGGCCCGGGAGCGCGCGACTGTAGATCGCCCGATCCGCAGTCGGGAAATGTTACCACCTTTGCCTTGGCGCATCCGGCGGTGCGCGCCGGCGGTTTGCGCTAGATCAAAGCGTCGGTGCGACGGGGGCAGGACGCCCGCCTTTACAAAATCCCGGATTAATGCTTTGATTTACGCGGTGCAGCCCGGGCGTAAGCGTGGCGTAAGGCTGGCTTTCCATAATTACAATCACCGTAGCGATGTAGTCCTTGACCCAAGGAAAGAGGAGACCGTTGTCATGTCTGCGCAGATTGAATCGGTTCTGAACGAAACCCGGGTATTTCCGCCGTCTGCGGAATTCATCAAACAGGCCAACGTACCGGGCATGGCGGCTTACCAGGCTTTGTGCAATGAAGCGGAGCGCGATTTCGAGGGGTTCTGGGGGCGGCTGGCGAAGGAAAACCTGAGCTGGCACAAGCCGTTCAGCAAAGTGCTGGACGAGTCGAACGCGCCTTTCTTCAAGTGGTTCCATGACGGCGAGCTGAACGCCTCGTACAACTGCCTCGACCGCCACCTGAAGACGCAAGGCGACAAGATCGCGATCATATTCGAGGCGGACGACGGCAAGGTCACGCGCGTCAGCTACCAGCAGCTCTACCACAAGGTGTGCCAGCTCGCGAATGCGCTGAAGGCGCACGGCATCAAAAAAGGCGACCGCGTCCTCATCTACATGCCGATGTCGATCGAGGTGGTGGTGGCGATGCAGGCCTGCGCGCGCATCGGCGCAACCCACTCCGTGGTGTTCGGCGGCTTCTCTGCCAAGAGCCTGCAGGAGCGCATCGTCGACGCGGGCGCCACCGAAGTCATTACCGCCGACGGGCAATTCCGCGGCGGCAAGGAAATTCCGCTCAAGCCTGCAGTGGACGAGGCGCTCGCAATGGGCGGATGCGAGAAGGTGAGGAACGTCATCGTCTACAAACGCACCGGCACCACGGTCAACATGCAGGCGCCGCGCGACAAGTGGTGGCACGACGTGATCCGGGGGCAGGCCGAGGAGTGCGAGCCGACCTGGGTCAATGCGGAGCATCCGCTGTTCATCCTGTATACCTCGGGCTCGACCGGCAAGCCCAAGGGCGTGCAGCATTCCACCGGCGGTTATCTGCTGCAGACCGTGATGACCATGAAATGGGTGTTCGACTACAAGCCCACCGATGTGTTCTGGTGCACCGCCGACGTCGGCTGGGTGACCGGTCACAGCTACATCACCTACGGCCCGCTCGCGGTGGGCGCGACCGAGGTCATGTTCGAAGGCATCCCGACCTATCCCGACGCAGGCCGCTTCTGGAAGCTGATCCAGGACCACAAGGTGAGTGTGTTCTACACCGCGCCGACCGCGATCCGTTCGCTGATCAAGGCGGGGGGCGAACTGCCGAAGAAATACGACCTGAAGTCGCTGCGCATCCTCGGCACCGTGGGGGAACCGATCAATCCGGAAGCGTGGATGTGGTACCACACCGTGGTGGGCGACTCGCGCTGCCCCATCGTCGATACCTGGTGGCAGACCGAGACCGGCGGGCACATGATTTCGCCGCTGCCCGGGGTCACGCCGACCAAGCCCGGCTCCTGCACCTTCCCGCTGCCCGGCATCATGGCGGCAATTGTGGATGAAACCGGGCAGGATGTGGACAAGGGCAAGGGCGGCATCCTGGTGATCAAGCGCCCCTGGCCGGGCATGATCCGCACCATCTGGGGTGATCCGGAGCGTTTCAAGAAAAGCTATTACCCGGAGGACTTCAAGGGCAAGTATTACCTCGCGGGCGACGGTGCCAGCCGCGACATGGAAGGCTATTTCCGCATCATGGGCCGCATCGACGACGTGCTGAACGTCTCCGGCCATCGCCTGGGCACCATGGAAATCGAATCGGCGCTGGTGGCGAACACCGCGCTGGTGGCCGAGGCGGCAGTCGTCGGCCGCCCCGACGACATGACCGGCGAGGCGGTGTGCGCCTTCATTGTATTGAAAGGCCCGCGCCCGACCGGGGCGGATGCGCACAAGATGGCGCAGGAACTGCGCGACTGGGTGGGAAAGGAAATCGGCGCGATCGCGAAGCCCAAGGACATCCGCTTCGGCGACAACCTGCCCAAGACGCGTTCCGGCAAGATCATGCGGCGGCTGCTGCGCTCCATCGCCAAAGGCGAGGAGATCACGCAGGACGTATCGACTCTGGAGAATCCGTCCATTCTGGAGCAGCTCAAGCAGCCGGTTTCCTAGGCGAGCAAGGCGGCATCGGCGGCGGTTTATCCTTGCCTCGCAAGGCCTTATCGCGTAAGCTGCGCACCTTCCGAAATTCAGCAGCAGGAGAGGTGGCCGAGCGGTTGAAGGCGCACGCCTGGAAAGCGTGTATACGGGTTAAACCGTATCGCGGGTTCGAATCCCGCTCTCTCCGCCAATAAAAAAGCGCCCCGAAGCGGTCGCTTTTTTTTATTGCCAAGAAACGCGCACCTCGCACTTGACCTTGCCCGACGAGCGGCGTCCGGCGGGTGCAGCGCCGGACGCAAGCGCGATGGCGTCAGGGCCGGCATCAAACCGGCCGAGCTTGAAGTCAAGTTTCCCACCAGCAGGCCGATATGAGCGGTATCTGCCTCATTTTGTGTGTGGCGCCCGGATGTGGCACGTCCGTTGCGTCGTGTGAGTGGACGAGTCGGTGTTGGGGCAGGCGATCGGAAAGGACAGGGCAGCAGAGCGCACCGCCCGCGCGCTGCGGCTTCCGGACTGGCATGTCAAGTT
>JAKAIH010000095.1 GCA_021825225.1 Pseudomonadota bacterium | reverse complement strand
GGCGACGGTGGTGGCGATCGGATCGATCATCCTGCCGGCGATGGTGAAGGCCGGCTTCCCCAAGCGTTTCGGCGCCGGCGTGATCACGACCTCGGGCGCGCTCGGCATCCTGATCCCGCCTTCGATCGTGATGGTGATGTATTCGGTCGCGACCAATACCTCGGTCGGTGCGCTGTTCATGGCCGGCGTGGTCCCCGGTTTGCTCCTGGCCTCGATGCTGGGGGCGCTCACCTGGTACCGCGCCTGGAAGAACGACTATCCGCGCATGCAACTGGCCAACGGGCGCAGCGGCGGACAGGCGTCGATCGCGAGCGTCGCCGGCCTGTCGGCGAGCCTGTTCTTCATCATTGCGCCGATACTTGCCGCCTGGCTCGGCATGAGACAGATGGAGGGGGGCGGGGTGCTCACGGTGCTGGTCGGTATCGTCTGGCTGGTCGTGGCGCGCCTGCTCACCAAGAGTGTGTTCGCACTGCGCTGGGTGTTCACTCTGGCCTTCCTGGTGACGCCGCCGCTGCTGCTCTACGCGATCAGCCTGGTATTCGTGCCCGCGTCCGGCCATATCACGCTGCTGGTGCTGCTGGCAGTCTGGCTGCTTGCGGCCTATCCGCTGGCGAAGAAAGCCGATCTGCTGCGCGGCATCGGTTTCGAGGCGCGGCACGAGGCGCTGCAGGTCTGGAACACCTTCTGGGAAAGCGTCTGGGGGCTGCTGCTGGTGATCGTGGTGCTCGGCGGCATCTATTCCGGCGTGTTTACGCCGACCGAGGCCGCGGCGATGAGCGCCGTCTATGCCTTCTTCGTGGCGGTGTTCGTGTACAAGGACATGAAGCTCAAGCAGGTGCCGAAAGTGCTGCTCGACTCGGCCAATATGAGCGCGATGCTGCTGTACATCATCACCAACGCCGTGCTGTTTTCCTACTTGCTGACCTCGGAGCAGATCCCGCAGCTGATGGCCGACTGGATGATAGGCAGGGGTCTGGGTCCGGTTGCGTTCCTGATGATGGTGAACCTGCTGCTGCTGCTCGCCGGCAACGTAATGGAGCCGTCCTCGATCGTGCTGATCACCGCGCCCATCCTGTTCCCGGTGGCGATGAAGCTCGGCATCGACCCGGTGCACTTCGGCATCCTGATCACCGTGAACATGGAGGTGGGCATGTGCCACCCGCCGGTCGGACTCAATCTTTACGTCGCCAGCGGCCTCACCAAGATGGGTATCACCGAACTCACCATTGCCGTATGGCCATGGCTGCTGACCATGCTCATATTCCTCGTCATGGTCACCTATATTCCGCAGCTGTCACTGTGGCTGCCGCGACTGCTGGGGATGATGTAGCGGGAAACCTACCGCGTCGCGAATACCGTCACCAGCGCAGGGTGGCTATTGCGCGCTGCGCGCGCCAGCCATGCTCATTGGTACGGATGAAAAGCGCATCCGTGCGCAATCGACGGCCCACGCGGACGTTTTTCCGTCCGCGCGACGCCGCAACTCTGATTATTGGCCGCTGATGGCGCGGCCGGGAAACGGATTTCAGCCGTGCAGGCTGTGGTATTTCGCGAGCAGCTGTTCTTTGGTCTCGGGGAAGTCCGGGTTCGGAATGATGCAGTCGGCCGGGCATACCGTCATGCACTGCGGCTCGTCGTGCGCGCCTACGCACTCGGTGCACAGTGCCGGGTCGATGACATAGGGACTGGCAACGCTGATCGCCTTATTCGGGCAAACCTCCGGGCAAGCGTCGCATGATGTGCAGTCGTCGTTGATGGTTAATGCCATTGCTGTCTCCTAGGGGTTAATGTGCGACGCCGCTTCATTTATACCGAGTCACCGGTATACGAGGTCAGCGCCTTCATGTAATTGCTGCGCTCGAAAGCGGCCGGGTCGGGGCAGGCCTGCTGGCTGAGCGAGCCTTTCATCTGTTCGACCGAGGTGTATTCGCGCTCTGTCATCCATTTTTCGATGCCGCTCACCAGGGCGCCGACGTGCGCCGGTCCCCGGCGCAGCAGGCTGCTGGCGAGCATCACGCAGTCGGCGCCCGCGAGCAGCAGCTTGAGTGCGTCCTCCGCGGTATGCGCGCCGCCGGTGGCTGCCAGACTCGCCTTGACGCGGCCGCGCAGGATGGCGATCCAGCGCAGCGCCAGGCGCAGCTCGTCGGAAGTCGACAGCACCAGATGCGGCGCCACCTCGAGTTCGTCGAGGAGTATGTCCGGCTGCACGAAGCGGTTGAACAGCACCAGGCCTGCTGCGCCGGCGCCTGCGAGGCGCGCCGCCATATTGGCCATGGCGCTGAAATAGGGCGATACCTTCACTGCCACCGGGATCGAGACCATGCTGCTGACCGAGGCCACCAGGTCGACGTAGCGCTTTTCCACTTCCGCGCCGGTGCTCTGCGGGTCGGTGGCGAGGAAGTAGATGTTCAGCTCGATCGCGTCGGCGCCGGCCTCCTCGAAGCGCTTGGCGATGCGCGTCCAGCCCCCGGGCGTGTGGCCGTTCAGACTGGGGATCACCGGCACCGACAGCGCCCGCTTGGCAGCGCCGATCAGTTTCAGGTAATTGTCCGGGCCGGTGTTGTAGTTCTGCATTTCGGGAAAGAAGCCGCGCGCCTCCGGCGACAGCTCCGAGCCCGCGAGCATCAGGTTGTGGGTGGCCATTTCCTCGTGCTCGAGCTGCTCCTCGAACAGCGAGGGCAGCACCACGGCCGCCACGCCGGCGTCCTGCAGCTGCTTCAGGCTGTCGAGCGAACTGGTTACGGGCGAGGCTGCGGCGACGATGGGGTTCCGCAGTTCCAGCCCGAGATATCGGCTGCGCAGATCGGTGCTCATGATTGCTCTTCCTTGGGATGGGATGCGCTCGCCGGCGCAGCCGGGGTGTCCCCGGGCGCATCGTGTTTATCCTGCCTGGTCACGGTACGGTGCACGCCGGCCACCTGCTCGTACAGCTGCCAGCGCGCATCGGCATCGGCCTGCGCGGCGATCAGCAACTGCTTCGCGCGTTCCGGATCGGCCTGCGCGAGCATGGCGTAACGGCCTTCCTTCATGGTGAAGCGCTCCACCGGCATGGTCGGTTTGCGCGAATCGAGCTTCAGCGGCTGGTCGGCTCCGCCCATGCCCAGGCGCGGGTCGTAGTGGTACAGCGTGAGGTAGCCGCTCTTGACCGCTTCGCGCTGATGGCTCATGCCGGTGGCCATGTCGATGCCGTGGGCGATGCAGTGGCTGTAGGCGATGATCAAGGACACGCCCGGCCAGGATGCCGCTTCCTGGAACGTGCGCGCGGTGTGCACCGGGTTGGCGCCCATCGCCACCTGGGCGACATAGACGTTGCCGTAGGCCATCGCGATCATGCCCAGGTCCTTCTTGCCGGAGGATTTGCCGGCCGCGGCGAACTTCGCCACCGCGCCGCGCTGCGTGGACTTGGAGGCCTGGCCGCCGGTATTGCTGTACACCTCGGTGTCCAGCACCAGGATGTTGACGTTGCGTCCCGAGGCGAGCACGTGGTCCAGGCCGCCGTAGCCGATGTCGTAGGCCCAGCCGTCGCCGCCCACGATCCACACGCTGCGCGTGATCAGGCTGTCGGCGACCGCCAGCAGTTCACGCGCGCGCGCCGACTCGATTTGGGACAGGATGGACTTGAGCTCGGCCACGCGCTTGCGCTGCTTGCGAATCTGCTCGTCGGAGTCCTGCGGCGCCTCGAGCAGCGCGTCCGCCAGGCTCTCGCCGATTTCGCCGCGCAAGGCTTTCAGCAGCCCCTGCGCCAGGTCGCGCTGCGCATCGAGCGCGAGGCGCATGCCCAAGCCGAACTCGGCGTTGTCCTCGAACAGGCTGTTGGCCCAGGCCGGCCCCTGGCCGGCGCGGTTCTGCGCCCAGGGCGTGGAGGGCAGGTTGCCGCCGTAGATGGACGAGCAGCCGGTCGCGTTGGCCACCAGCAGATGGTCGCCATAGAGCTGCGACAGCAACTTCAGATACGGCGTCTCGCCGCAGCCGGCGCAGGCGCCGGAGTATTCGAACAGCGGCAGACGCAGCTGCGAGCCCTTCAGCAGGTCGATGGTGTCCCAGGCCGGGCGCGTTTCGGGCAAGCCGAGGAAGAACTCGTAATTGCGCCGCTCCGTCTCGAGGTGCTCGAGCTTGGGCGCCATGTTGATCGCCTTGTGCTTGGCCTCTTCCTTGCTGCGCGACGGGCAGATGTCCACGCAGATGCCGCAGCCGGTGCAATCGTCCGGCGCCACTTGCAGGGTGTAGGCCCAGCCCTCGAGCGCTCCTGCATCCTTGCTCCTCCAGGGTACGCTCTTGAATCCCGCCGGCGCACCCTTCAGCTGTTCGGGCGAATACGCATTCATGCGGATGGCCGCATGCGGGCACATCAGCGGGCAAAGCGCGCACTGGGTGCAGATGGCCGGGTCCCAGATCGGAATCTCGTGGGCGACGCTGTGTTTTTCCCACTGCGAAGTCCCGGTGGGGAAGGTGCCGTCGACAGGCAGCGCCGACACCGGCAGCAGGTCGCCTTTGCCGTCGAGCATCATCGCGGTGACGCGTTGCACGAAATCCGGGGCTGCGCGCGACACCACCGGCCGGCGCTGCCGCGCGGAGTCGGCCCGGCCCGGTACCTTCACCTCGCGCAACGCGGCGAGGGACTGGTCCACGGCCGCGAAGTTGCGGTGCAAAACGGTCTCGCCGCGCTTGCCGTAAGTCTTGCGGATCGAGGATTTTATTTTCTCGATCGCCTCGTCGCGCGGCAGAATGCCGGAAATCGCGAAGAAACAGGCTTGCGTGACGGTATTGATGCGGCCGGCGAGGCCTGCGGCCTTCGCCACCGCGAGCGCATCGACCACGTACATCTTGAGTTTCTTCGCGAGAATCTGCTCCTGCGCCTCGCGCGGGAGCTTGTCCCATACCTCATCCGGTCCGTAGGGACTGTTCAACAGGAAGGTTGCGCCCGGGCGCGCCAGTGCGAGCACGTCCAGTTTTTCCATGAATTCGAACTGGTGACAGGCGACGAAATCGGCCTGGCGGATCAGGTAGGTCGATTCGATCGGCTTCGGGCCGAAACGCAGGTGCGAGATCGTGACCGCGCCCGACTTCTTGCTGTCATAGACGAAGTAGCCTTGCGCGTACAGCGGTGTGTTCTCACCGATGATCTTGACCGAGTTCTTGGTCGCGCCGACTGTGCCGTCCGCGCCCAAACCGTAGAACACGGCGCGGGTGACGCCTTCGGCCTCGGTATCGAAGCTCTCGTCCACCGGCAGCGAAAGGCGGGTGACGTCGTCGACGATGCCTACGGTGAAATGGCGCTTGGGCTGCGCTTTGGCCAGCTCGTCCAGGGCCGCCTTCGCCATCGCCGGCGTGTATTCCTTGGACGACAAACCGTAGCGGCCGCCGATGACCTTGGGCGTTGCGACATCCTGCGGCCACGCCTCGACCAGGGCTGTGACGATATCCTGGTACAAAGGCTCGCCGATCGAGCCCGGCTCCTTGGTGCGGTCGAGCACCGCGAGGGCGCGCACGCTCTTGGGCAGCGCCGCGACGAAAGCCTGCGTATCGAACGGCCGGTACAGGCGCACCGTCAGCAGGCCCACCTTCTCCCCGCGCGCGGCCAGCGCCCGCACTGCTTCACCCGAGGCGCCGACGCCCGAGCCCATCTGCACCAGCACGCGTTCGGCATCGGCGGCGCCCTGGTAATCGAACAGCCGGTAGTGGCGATGGGTGAGCTTGGCGAAACGGTCCATGCATTCCTGCACGATGCCGGGCACCGCGAGATAGAACGGGTTGCAGGCTTCGCGCGCCTGGAAAAACACATCGGGATTTTGCGCCGAGCCGCGCAGCACGGGCTTGTCCGGGTTGAGCGCGCGCGCGCGGTGCGCGCTGACCAGCTCTTCGTCGATCAGCGCACGCACCTCATCTTCGAGCAGCAGTTCGAGCTTGTTCACTTCGTGGCTGGTGCGAAAGCCGTCGAAGAAATGCATGAACGGCAGGCGCGAGCGCAGCGTCGCCATCTGCGCGATCATGGCCATGTCCTGCGCTTCCTGCACGCTGGCGGAGGCGAGCATGGCCCAGCCGGTCATCCTTGCGGCCATGACGTCGCTATGGTCGCCGAAGATGGACAGCGGATGGGTGGCCAGCGTGCGCGCCGCGATGTGGAACACCGCGGGCGTGAGTTCGCCTGCGATCTTGAACATGTTCGGCAGCATCAGCAGCAGGCCCTGCGATGCGGTGAACGTGGTGGTCAGCGCGCCGGCCTGCAGCGCGCCGTGCACCGCGCCAGCGGCGCCGGCCTCGCTTTGCATTTCGATCACCTCGGGCACGGCGCCCCAGATGTTCTTCTGGCCGGCTGCCGACCACGCGTCGGCGAATTCGCCCATGGCAGAGGAGGGTGTGATCGGGTAGATCGCAATCACCTCGTTGGTGAGGTGGGCGATTCGTGCAGCGGCCTCGTTACCCTCGAGGACGACCAAGCGTTTGCTCATAGCTTCCTTTCAATCATGTTCTCGATCCCGCTGCTTCGATGCCGCTACAGCAGGCCTGCCTTGCCCGATTTCCAGCGCTCGTATTCGGTGGTGATCAGCGCCACATGCTCGCGCTCTTCAGCGGCGAGTTCCTTGTACAGTTCGTGCTCGACGGATCCCGCCGCGGCCTTTGCGCCCTGCTCGCTGAAGAACTGCACCGCGCGTTCCTCGAACGCGATGGCGATGCGAAACAGGTTGGCCGGATCCTCGGGCTTGCGCTCGACGCCGGCGAATATGGCCGCGTGGTCGATCTGGAAATCCGTGGCCGCCTGCGGCAGCTCGACGTGGTAGCGCCTGGACAGGGTCTGCATGTGTTCCTGCTCCATCGCGGCGAAGCGGCCGAACAGCTCACGCAGCGCCGGGTCCTTCGCCTCGGTCGAGGCGCGCCGGTAGAAGGCATGGCCGCCAAGCTCGATTTCGAACGCCGCACGGATCGCCTCCAGCCCCTTGGCGTCGTCGATGGCGCCGCGCTCGAGCAACTCGAGCTTGCCCTTGCAATACGGGCACATGCCGTAGGGAAAGGCGAAACCTTCGCTTACCTTGCCGCAGCTGCTGCACCTCCAGCTGAGTTCGAGGTTGGCGCAGCAGATATAGGCTTCCTCGCCTTCGATCGGGCGGTGGCATCTTGGACAGGTGATCATGATGGGCTCACGCTCTGATTTGCCGCTGCTGCGGCCGCGGCGACGGCTGCCGGCGGCGCGAACGCATCGGCGTCTTCCTGGGTGATGGGCCATTTCTGCTTGCCGCCCTGCAGATAGGCGCCGATGGCCCTGGCCGCGCGGCGCCCCGCGCCCATCGCAAGAATGACGGTTGCAGCGCCGGTGACGATGTCGCCGCCGGCGAACACGCCCGGGAGCGTGGTGGCCTGCGTCACCGGGTCGGCGACGATATAGCCCCATTTGTTCAGGCCCAGCCCGTCGGTCGATTGGGTGACGATCGGATTGGCCTTGGTGCCCAGCGCATAGATCGCGGTGTCGCATTCCAGCTCGACGAACTCCTCCAGCGGCACGGGCTTGCGCCGGCCCTTCTCATCGGGCTCGCCGAGCGTCATCTTCTGCACGCGCATGCCGCGCACATTGCCCTCGTCGTCGGTGAGGATCGCGACCGGCGTGTGCAGGAAGAAGAACTCTATGCCTTCCTCCTTGGCGTGGCGGATCTCCTCGATGCGCGCCGGCGCCTCGGCCTCCGAGCGGCGATAGACGCAGCGCACGGTCGGCGCGCCCAGGCGCTTGGCGACGCGCAGGCAGTCCATCGCGGTATTGCCGGCACCGATCACCACCACGCTCTTGCCCAGGGTGATCGGCGTATCGAGATAGGGGAACTTGTCGCCGCCCATCAGGTTGACGCGGGTGAGGAATTCGTTGGCGGAATAGACCTGTCCGGCAAATTCGCCGGGAATGCCGAGAAAGGACGGCGCGCCGGCGCCGGCGCCGACGAAGACCGCGTCGTAGCCCATGTCGCCCATGAGCTTGGCGATGGAAAAGGTCTTGCCGATCACCTTGTTGGTCTCGAACTTCACGCCCATGTTCCTCAGGCTGTCGACCTCGCGACTGATGATGTCGCGCGGCAGGCGGAACGGCGGGATCCCGTACTGGAGCACGCCCCCGATCACGTGCAGCGCCTCGAATACGGTGACGTCGCAGCCGTAGCGCGCCAAATCGGCGGCGACGGCGAGTCCCGAGGGGCCGGAGCCGACCACGGCGATCTTGCCCAGCGTCCGCTCGAAGCGCGGCGGCGCGGCCTTGGGTGCGCGCGCATTGTCGCCGATGAAGCGCTCGAGCCGCCCGATCGCGACCGGCTCCATTGCAATCTTCTTGTTCCGGCCGACGACGCATTGCGCCTCGCATTGAGATTCCTGCGGGCAGACGCGGCCGCATACCGACGGGAACAGGTTGGATTCGTTGATCACGCCGAGCGCGCC
>JAKAIH010000094.1 GCA_021825225.1 Pseudomonadota bacterium | reverse complement strand
CTTGGTAACGAGCGTCTTCACCACCTTACGGCAGATCTTGGATACCTCGCGCTCCAGGCTGCGCACACCCGCTTCGCGCGTGTAATAGCGAATGACGTCGCGTATCGCCGATTCGGCGATGGAGACCTCATCCAGCTTGAGCCCGTTGTTCTTGAGCTGCTTCGGCAGCAGGTAGCGGGTCGCGATATGCACTTTCTCGTCCTCGGTGTAGCCCGAGAGCCGGATGACTTCCATGCGATCAAGCAGCGCCGGCGGAATATTGAGCGTGTTCGCGGTGGCGACGAACATCACCTCGGACAGGTCGTATTCGACCTCGACATAATGGTCGACGAAGGTATGGTTCTGCTCCGGATCCAGCACTTCGAGCAGCGCCGAAGACGGATCGCCGCGGAAATCCATGCCCAGCTTGTCCACTTCGTCCAGCAGAAACAGCGGATTGCGCACACCGACCTTGCTCATGTTCTGCAGGATCTTGCCCGGCATGGAACCGATATAGGTGCGGCGGTGGCCGCGTATCTCCGCCTCGTCGCGCACACCGCCCAGCGACATGCGCACGAACTTGCGGTTGGTCGCCTTGGCGATCGATTGGCCCAGCGACGTTTTGCCCACGCCGGGCGCGCCCACCAGACACAGGATCGGCGCTTTCACTTTGTCCACGCGGCTTTGCACCGCGAGGTACTCCACGATGCGCTCCTTCACCTTCTCCAGACCGTAGTGGTCGGAGTCGAGGCTCTTCTCGGCGGCGGAGATGTCCTTCGAGATTTTGCTGCGCTTCTTCCACGGCAACCCGACCAGCACGTCGACGTAATTGCGCACCACAGTGGCTTCGGCGGACATCGGCGACATCAGGCGCAGTTTCTTCAGCTCGGCCTCGGCTTTCACGCGCGCATCCTTGGGCATGCGCGCGGCCTTGATCTTCTTTTCCATCTCGTCCAGGTCGGCGCCGTCTTCGCCCTCGCCCAGTTCTTTCTGGATCGCCTTGACCTGCTCGTTCAGGTAGTACTCGCGCTGGCTTTTTTCCATCTGGCGCTTGACCCGGCCGCGGATGCGCTTTTCCACCTGCAGGATGTCGATCTCGGTTTCGAGCTGGCCGAGCAGGTGTTCCAGGCGCGCCTTGACGTCGAACATCTCCAGCACCTGCTGCTTCTGTTCCAGCTTCAGCGGCAGGTGCGCCGCGACCGTATCCGCCAGACGCCCTGCCTCCTCGATGCCGCCAAGCGAGGTCAGGATTTCAGGCGGGATTTTCTTGTTGAGCTTCACATACTGGTCGAACTGGGTCACCAGCGCCCGGCGCATGGCCTCGACCTCGTTGTTGTCGCTCGCATCAGCCGGAACGGGTCGCGCCACGGCGACGTAATGGCTGCGCTGGTCTTCGATTTCCTTGATGACCGCGCGCTGGCCGCCTTCCACCAGCACCTTTACCGTGCCGTCTGGCAATTTCAGCATCTGCAGGATGTTGGCGATGCAACCGATCTGGTACATGTCCTCGGCGGCCGGCTCGTCCTTGGCCGCCGATTTCTGTGCCGCCAGCATGATGCTCTTGCCGGCTTCCATGGCGATTTCCATCGCCTTGATCGACTTGGGGCGCCCGACGAACAGCGGAATCACCATGTGCGGGAAGACCACGACGTCGCGCAGCGGCAGCAGCGGGAACTGGGTCAGATCGGGGGAGTATTCGGTGGCGGACATGGCGAAACCTCGGCGGAATATTTGCTAATAGATGGGGACGGGGGATATAAGTTCAACCCCGTCGGCGCTCTCAGGACAGAGAGCCTGCGACCTTGGGCGAATCGGAGTAGATCAGCAGCGGCTTGCCTTCGCCCAGCACCGTGGGCTCGTCGATGACCACCTTGCTGACATTCTCCATGGTCGGCAGCTCGTACATCGTGTCGAGCAGCACCTGCTCCAGAATGGAGCGCAATCCGCGGGCGCCGGTCTTGCGCGCGAGCGCCTTTTGCGCGATGGCCAAAAGCGCGGGTGTGCGTATCTCCAGCTCGGCGCCTTCCATGCCGAACAGGCGCTGGTACTGCTTGACCAGCGCATTCTTGGGCGTGGTCAGTATCTGGATCAGAGCCGCTTCGTCCAGCTCCTCCAGCGTGGCGATCACCGGCATGCGCCCGACGAATTCCGGAATCAGCCCGTATTTGATCAGATCCTCCGGCTCCACCGCACGCAGCACGGCGGTGATGTCCTTGCTGTCCTTGAGGCTGCGCACCTCGGCGCCGAAGCCGATGCCGCTCTTCTCCGAGCGGTTGCGGATGATCTTTTCCAGGCCGTCGAAGGCACCGCCGCAGATGAACAGGATGTTGGTCGTATCCACCTGCACGAAATCCTGGTTCGGGTGCTTGCGCCCGCCCTGCGGCGGCACCGAGGCGACCGTGCCCTCGATCAGCTTCAGCAGCGCCTGCTGCACACCTTCGCCGGAGACGTCGCGGGTGATCGAGGGGTTGTCCGATTTCCTCGAGATCTTGTCGATCTCGTCGATGTAGACGATGCCGCGCTTGGCCTTGTCCACGTCGTAATCGCAGTTCTGCAGCAGCTTCTGGATGATGTTCTCTACGTCCTCGCCGACATAGCCCGCCTCGGTCAGGGTGGTCGCGTCGGCGATGACGAAGGGCACGTTCAGGAGCCGGGCCAGCGTCTGAGCGAGCAGGGTCTTGCCCGAGCCGGTGGGCCCGATCAGCAGGATGTTCGACTTCGACAGCTCGATCTCGTCGGTCTTCGACAGGTGCTTCAGGCGCTTGTAATGGTTGTACACCGCCACCGACAGGATGCGCTTCGCCAGTTCCTGGCCGATCACGTACTCGTCGAGGATGTCGCAGATCTCCTTCGGCGTCGGCAGATCGGACTTCGCCGTCTTGCCCGATTTGTCCGCGCTGGTTTCCTCGCGGATGATGTCGTTGCACAGTTCGATGCATTCGTCGCAGATGAACACCGAAGGACCGGCGATAAGCTTCCTCACCTCATGCTGGCTCTTGCCGCAGAAGGAACAGTACAGGAGCTTTTCACCGGTGTTTTTGTCGGTCATTTAAGCCTCATTTCTGCGTGTCGGCGCGATTGCTCAGCACCTTGTCCACCAAACCGTAGCTCACCGCTTCGTCCGCCGACATGAAATTGTCGCGGTCTGTGTCACGCGCGATGGTTTCCACGCTCTGCCCGGTGTGCAGCGCCAGCATTTCATTCAACCGCCCGCGCAGGTAGAGAATTTCCTTGGCGTGGATTTCGATATCCGAGGCCTGCCCCTGAAAGCCGCCCATGGGCTGGTGGATCATGACGCGCGAATTGGGCAGGCAGAAACGCTTGCCCTTGGCGCCCGCCGCAAGCAGGAACGATCCCATGCTGGCGGCCTGGCCCACGCACAGGGTGCTCACGTCGGGCTTGATGAACTGCATCGTGTCGTAGATGGCCAGTCCGGCCGAGACCGAGCCGCCGGGTGAATTGATATAGAACGAGATGTCCTTGTCGGGATTTTCCGATTCCAGGAAAAGCAGCTGGGCGACGATCAGGTTGGCCGTCATCTCGTTGACCACGCCCACCAGGAACACCACGCGCTCCTTCAACAGGCGCGAGTAGATGTCGTAGGCGCGCTCGCCGCGGCCGCTCTGCTCGATCACCATGGGGATCAAGCCCAGGCCCTGCGGACCATCGAAATCGGCGTGCGATCGCGTAAACCCCGCCGCTTGCGGCTTCCAGCCCGGCTGTATCATGCCCTCGCCTCCCTGGGTTCGCCGCATCTCATGCTGCCTTCCCCATAAATTCATCGAAATTCACCGCCTTGTCCTCAACTTTCGCATGCGCCAGGACCCAGGCGACGACATTGTCTTCCAGCGCCAGGCTTTCCATTTCATTCAGGCGCTGCGGCTGTGAATAAATCCATTTTACCACCTCGTCCGGCTGCTCGTAGGTCTCGGCCTGTTCTGTCACCAGGGCGCGCACTTGCTCGGGTTTGGCGGCAAGGCCATGGGCTTTAACCAGTTCGGCAATGATCAGGCCCAGCGATACGCGCCGCTGCGCCTGCTGCTCGAACATCTCCGGATTGATGGGCAACTGCTCCATTTTCATGCCGCGCGCCTCAAGATCGGAGCGCGCAGCCTGCACCAGATGCTGCGCTTCCATCTGGACCAAGGCCTTGGGCAGGTCGATCCTGGTCGCATCCAGCAGTGCCTGCATCGCCTTGTTCTTGATATCGGCCTGGGTGCGCTTTTTCACCTCGCGCTCGATATTCGCCTTGACCTCAGCGCGCATCTTGCCCAAGTCGCCATCGGCCACGCCCAGCGAGCGCGCAAACTCCGCATCCACTTCGGGCAGGTGCGCCTCCTCGACCAGTTTCACGGTCAGTTCGAAGCTCGCAGTTTTGCCTGCAACGTCCTTGCCGTGATAATCGGCCGGAAAAGTCAGCTCGAAGGTCTTGCTCGCGCCGGACGCAAGCCCGAGGGCATTGGTCTCGAACTCGGGCAGCATCTGCTTTTCGCCCAGCACGAACACGAAATCGCTGGCCTTGCCCCCGGCGAACTCCACGCCGTCGATCTTGCCCAGGAAATCCGCAGTCACGCGGTCGCCCGCCGCCGCCGGCCGCTCCACCTTATGGAAATGCTGGCGCTGCTTGCGCAGGATTTGCAGCGTCTTTTCGACTTCCGCATCGCCCACCGCGAGCGCGGCGCGTTCTATCCTGCTCGAACCGATGTCACCGACCACCACTTCCGGATAGACCTCGAAAGTCGCGCTGAATTCGATGTTTTTCGCATCGGCCTCGCCCTGCTTGGGCTCGATGCGCGGATAGCCCGCCACCCTGAGGTTCTGTTCGCGCACGGCGTCGCTGAAAGCCTTCTGCACGGCGTCGCCGATCACCTCGGAACGCACCTGCGGTCCGTATTGCTGGGCGACGAGTTTCATCGGCACCTTGCCCGGACGAAAGCCCGCCATGCGCAGGTTGCGCGATAGTTTCTTCAGACGCTCGTCGACCTGCTTCTCGATTTCCTCGACTGCAACCGCCATGTTGAGCCGGCGCTCAAGCGAGCCTAAATTCTCCAAACTTGTTTGCATCAAAATCCCTCAAAGTCTGCGACTAAACCGGGGAATCGAAAGGAAAGACCTACCTTTTCGTCACCCACTCATAAAACTGCACGGCCTGGTTGGTGCCCAGGAAGGGACTCGAACCCCCACGCCTCGCGGCGGCAGGACCTAAACCTGCTGCGTCTACCAATTTCGCCACCTGGGCGCTTCATTACCGGGATATTACCGAAAAGATTAACGCTTTTAGGACCTAAATCCAGTGCGTCTACCAATTCCGCCACCTTCGCGCAGGTGCAATTTTACGCGATTTCCCCCTATACTGTCAGCCCAAGTTTTACCAATTCCTCAAGAATTTCAAGCGAATGTCCGTAGGCCACTACGAGAATTTCCCGGTTGCCTCGGTGCTCCTGCCGCGTACGCTGCGCCATCCAGTCTCGGTCATCTACCGCTTCGCCCGCTCCGCCGACGATTTCGCCGACGAGGGCGATTTGCCGCCAAGCCGGCGGCTGGCGCTGCTCGATGATTATCGTCAAGAACTGCGGCGACTGGAGAGCGGCGCCCCCTCCGGGCAGGACTTGTTCCTGGAACTCGGTCGAATCGTTGGCGCTTACCACCTGCCGTTGCAGCTGTTTCACGACCTGCTGGACGCGTTTTCCCAGGATGTAGTCAAGAAGCGCTACGAAAACTTCGCCGAGCTCATGGATTACTGCCGCCGCTCGGCTAATCCCGTAGGCCGCCTGCTGCTGCATTTGTTCGGTGCCGCAGACGAACAGAACTTGAAACTTTCAGACGCGATTTGCAGCAGCCTGCAGTTGATCAATTTCTGGCAGGACGTGGCCATCGACTGGCGCAAAGACCGCGTCTACCTGCCGCAGGACGAAATGCGTTGCTATGGCCTGAGCGAAGCGCAGATCGCGGCGAGCGATACGTCCGGCCAATGGAAAGCCTTCATGCATTTCCAGGTCGAGCGCGCACGCGCGCTGATGCAGGCCGGTGCGCCTCTCGGACAGGCATTGCCGGGGCGCATCGGCCTGGAAATCCGCACCATCGTCCAGGGCGGACTGCGCATACTCGAAAAAATAGACAAGCTCGAAGGCGACGTTTACCATCGGCGGCCGGTGCTGCGCGCCTATGACTGGCCCTTGCTGCTGCTCAGGGCGCTGGCAGGCCGATGACACTTTGCCGGTTTTCACTCCGCGCTTAATCGAGACCCGATCCCGGAATGTCCGTGACTCCAGACGAATACTGCCAGGACAAGGCGGCGCAAAGCGGATCGAGCTTTTATTACTCCTTCCTGTTTCTGCCGCCCGAGCGCCGCCGCGCCATCACCGCGCTCTACGCCTTTTGCCGCGAAGTGGACGATATCGTCGATGAGTGCACCGACACCGCCGTGGCGCACATCAAGCTTGCGTGGTGGCGGCAGGAACTCGCGCGGCTGTATGCCGGCGCGCCGCAGCACCCGGTGACACGTGCGCTCGCACCCGCGATCCAGCCCTTCGGCGTCAGACACGAGTACCTGGAAGAAATCATCGCCGGCATGGAGATGGACCTGAGCCAGAACCGCTATCTCGATTTTGCCGCGCTGGAGCAGTACTGCCACCGCGTCGCCGGCGTGGTGGGCCTGCTCGCCGCGTCCATCTTCGGCTATCGCGACGAACGCACGCTCGCCTATGCCCACACCCTGGGCCTCGCCTTTCAGCTGACCAACATCATCCGGGACGTGGGCGAGGACAGCCGCAAGGGACGCATTTATCTTCCGCTCGACGAACTGCAGCAATTCAAGGTCAGCGCGGCCGACATCCTGCACGCGCGCCAGACCGAGAACTTTACCCGCCTGATGGCGTTCCAGATCGAGCGCGCCGAGCGCTATTACAACACGGCCTTCGAGCAGCTGCCGCAGGTGGACCGCAAGGCGCAGCGGCCCGGCCTGGTCATGGCGGCAATCTATCGCACCTTGCTGCGGGAAATCGCCGACGACGGCTGCAAAGTGCTGAGCCAGCGCACCGCCTTGACGCCGCTGCGCAAGCTGTGGATCGCATGGAAGACCTGGATCACGGCGTGAATGTCGCCGTAATCGGCGCCGGCTGGGCCGGCATGGCCGCGGCGGTCGAGCTCGCGCGGGTGAAGATCCCGGTCACGGTATTCGAGGCGGCAAAACATTTGGGCGGCCGCGCGCGCGCAGTCGAAATCGAGGGCATGCGGCTCGACAACGGCCAGCACATCCTGATCGGCGCCTATCGCGAAACCCTGCGCCTGATGCGCGTGGTCGGCGCCGACCCGGAGCAATTGCTGCTGCGCCAGCCGCTCGCGATCGAATATCCGGGCAGGTTCCGCCTGCGCGCGCCACGCCTTCCGGCGCCGCTGCATCTGCTCATCGCGCTGCTCGGCACGGATGGACTGACTTGGAGCGAGCGCTTCGCAGCCATGCGCTTCATGACCGCGATGCGCCGCAACGCCTATCGCATCGGCACCGATATGCCTGTGGCAGAACTGCTGGCAAGACACAGCCAGAGTGGTGCGCTCGCACGCTATCTGTGGGAGCCATTGTGCGTATCGGCGCTCAACACCCCTGCCGCCTCGGCCTCGGCCCAGGTTTTTCTCAACCTGTTTCGCGACGCTCTGGACGGCGCGCGCGCGAACAGCGATTTCCTCATTCCGCGCGCGGATCTGGGCCAACTGTTTCCCGAGCCTGCCGCGGCTTTCGTACGCGCGAACGGCGGCGCGATACGCCTCGGAGCGCCGGTGCGGACCCTGGACAAGACGGCGGACGGTTTCGTCCTCGACGCAGGCGCGCAGCGCTACAGCCATGCGATTCTCGCCGTCGGACCGCATCAGCTCGAGCCCCTGCTCGAGCGCCTTGCCGCGCTCGCGCCGGTGCGCGCCAGCGTGGCCGCATTTGCCTACGAACCGATCTACACCTGTTATCTGCAGTATCCGCAGGACGTGAGCATGCCGCTGCCCATGACGGGTTTCGACGGCGGTAGCATCCAGTGGATATTCGACCGCGGCCGTTTGAATGGGCTCGCGGGGCTGCTGGCAGCGGTGATCAGCGCGCGCGGCGCGCACCAGAACACTAACCAGGACGCACTCGCACGCGCCATCCACAGCGAACTGGCCGCTTTCCTTCCCGGCCTGCCCGCGCCGCTATGGTCGCGCGTGATCGCCGAAAAGCGCGCTACCTTCTCCTGCCGTCCCGGCATGGTGCGTCCGGCGAACCGGACTGCAGTCGAGCATCTCTATCTCGCGGGCGACTACACCGCCAGCGACTACCCGGCCACACTGGAGTCTGCCGTGCGCAGCGGCGTACAAGCTGCAAATCTGGTACTTCAGGGTTAGCGCAGGCGCTCGACTGCGTCCTCGACACGGTCGCAGGCGATGATTTCCAGGCCACCGATCGCCTGCCGCGG
>JAKAIH010000093.1 GCA_021825225.1 Pseudomonadota bacterium | reverse complement strand
TCTGCTGCGCGTGCTCACGCGCGAGCGCCTGCTCGAAATGGCCGAAAAAGCACGAGCATTGGGCAAGCCGGATGCAACCGAGGCCGTGGCCCGCGCATGCATGGAACTGGCGCAATGAAACACAAAGTCAAACGCATTCACTTCGTCGGGATCGGCGCACCGGCTTTTTCGAACCGCCGCTCCCGGGTGGACCGGTTATGAAGCATAAAGTCAAACGCATTCACTTCGTCGGGATCGGCGGTAGTGGCATGAGCGGCATCGCCGAGGTGCTGCTCAATCTGGGTTACCAGATCACCGGTTCCGATCTGGGCGAGAACGCCGCGACGCGGCGCCTGGCCGAACTGGGCGCCGGTGTGAGCCTGGGGCACGCGGCCGAGAACGTGACGCAGACCGATGTGGTGGTCGTGTCCACCGCCGTCGGCAACAACAATCCGGAGGTGCTGGCGGCGCGCGCGCGGCGCATTCCGGTGGTGCCGCGCGCGCTGATGCTGGCTGAGCTGATGCGCCTGAAACAGGGCATCGCGATTGCGGGTACGCACGGCAAGACCACCACCACCAGCCTGGTGGCGAGCGTGCTCGCCGAGGCCGGGCTCGATCCCACTTTCGTCATCGGCGGACGGCTCACCAGCGCCGCCTCGAACGCGCGCCTGGGCGCAGGCGATTACATCGTGGTCGAGGCGGATGAGTCGGACGCTTCGTTCCTGCACCTGCAGCCGATGATCGCAGTCGTCACCAACATCGACGCCGACCACATGGAGACCTATCAGCACGATTTCGCGCGGCTGAAGCAGGCGTTCATCGCTTTCCTGCAGAATCTGCCTTTCTACGGCGCCGCCGTGCTGTGCACCGACGACAAGCACGTGCGCGAGATCCTGCCGTTCGTGTCCAAGCCCATCCTCAGCTACGGCTTCGGCGCCGATGCCATGGTGCGCGCGGAGAACGTGAGCCATTGCGGCGGCAAAATGCGCTTTCATGCAGTGCGCGAAGCCGGATCCAGAGTGCTCGACGTGACGCTCAACCTGCCGGGACGGCACAACGTGCAGAACGCACTCGCGGCGATTGCGGTCGCCACTGAACTCGGTCTCGCGGACGCGGCCATCGTCAAGGCGCTGGCGGAGTTCCGCGGCGTCGGACGGCGTTTCCAGAGCTACGATGCGATACCCGCCAAGGGCGGCGGCAGCTTCACCCTGATCGACGACTACGGCCACCACCCGGCCGAGATGCAGGCGACGCTGGACGCGGCGCGCGGGGCTTTCCCCGGGCGGCGCATCGTACTCGCGTTCCAGCCGCATCGCTACACGCGCACGCGCGACCTGTTCGAGGATTTCGTCAAGGTGCTCTCCGGCGCGGATGCGCTGCTGCTCGCCGAAGTCTATCCCGCGGGCGAGTCCCCGATCGTCGCCGCGGACGGCAGGACGCTGGCGCGCGCGGTGCGCGTCGCCGGCCGCGTCGAGCCGGTGTTTGTCGAGAACATCGCCGACATGCCGGCCGCAATTCGCGCCGCAGCGCGCGATGGCGATGTCGTGGTGACCATGGGTGCCGGTTCCATCGGCGCCGTCCCAGCCATGCTCGCGCAGACTTTGCCCGTCAAGGATGCGGAGTGAGAGATGCACATGGCTGAGCAAAAATATCTCTCTCCCCCGGCGCTGCGCGGCCGACTGCTTCTCAACGAGCCGATGCGCAAGCACCTCAGCTGGCGCGCGGGCGGCAACGCGGATCGTGCCTACGTGCCTGCCGACCTCGAAGACGCGGCGCAGTTCCTGCGCAGCCTGGCCGCGGACGAGCCGGTGTATTTCGTCGGCTTGGGCAGCAATCTGCTGGTGCGCGACGGCGGCCTGCGCGGCACGGTGCTGCTGATGCACGCGAGCCACGCAGCAATGCGCATGGACGGCAGGCTGTTGTATGCAGAGGCGCGCGTGGCCAGTCCCAAGGTGGCGCGCTACGCCGCGACCCAGGGCTATGCCGGCGCCGAATTTCTCGCCGGCATCCCGGGAACCGTGGGCGGTGCACTGGCGATGAACGCGGGCTGTTACGGCGCCGAGACCTGGGAGCGGGTCGAGCGCGTGCGCATGCTCAGCCGCGGCGGCGAGCTGTTCGAGCGCAGCCCCGCGGATTTCGCCATCGCCTACCGCCATGTCGCGCTCAAGGACGCGAAATCCGGTGCCGAACTCGGCGCGAACGAATGGTTTGCCGCGGCCTGGTTCCGTTTCGAGCGTGGCGAGCGCGCGGCCGCGCTCGGTCGCATCAAGCAACTGCTGCAGCAGCGCATCGCCAGCCAGCCTCTGGCCCTGCCGAATGCCGGCTCGGTATTCCGCAATCCGCCCGGGGATCACGCTGCGCGCCTGATCGAGGCCTGCGGCCTCAAAGGCCATGCCATCGGCGCGGCGCGCGTGTCGGAAAAGCACGCGAATTTCATCGTCAACCCGGGCGGGCGCGCGCGCGCCGCCGACATCGAGAACCTGATCGAACACGTGAAGCAAACCGTACTGGCGCGCTTCGGCGTCGAACTGATGGCCGAGGTGCGCATAATTGGTGAGGCGGCAAGGTGAACGCCAAGGACTTCGGCAAAGTCGCGGTGCTGCTGGGCGGCCGCTCGGCCGAGCGCGAAGTGTCGCTGCGAAGCGGCAGCATGGTGCTGCGCGCGCTGCAAAGCAGGGGCGTCGACGCGCACGCCTTCGATCCGCAGCAGCGCGATCTCGCCGCACTGATCGCGGAGAAATTCGACCGCGTGTTCATCGCGCTGCACGGCCGTTACGGCGAGGATGGCACCATCCAGGGGACGCTGGAGCTGCTCGGCATTCCCTACACCGGATCGGGCGTGCTCGCGAGCGCGCTTGCCATGGACAAGTGGCGCACCAAGCTCGTGTGGCAGGCGGCCGGGATTCCAACGCCGCACTATGAACTGCTTACTGCGTCGAGCGAGCTGAAGGCCGTGGCGGCGCGCCTCGGGCTGCCGCTCATGGTCAAGCCCGCCAACGAGGGTTCCAGCATAGGCATGAGCAAGGTGCGCGACGCCTCCGCTCTGGAGGAGGCGTACGCGCTGGCCGCAAATTACGACAGCGTAGTGCTCGCCGAGCAGTTCATCGAGGGCATCGAGCTCACCGCCGGCGTGCTCGGCGGCGAAGCGCTGCCGCTGATCAAGCTCGAGACACCGCGCGAATTCTACGACTATGCGGCCAAGTACACGGCCAATGACACGCGCTACATCATTCCCTGCGGTCTCTCCGCGGGCGCCGAGGCTGCGGTGCGGCAGCAGGTGCTCGCGGCCTTCAATGCGCTCGGCTGCCGCGGCTGGGGACGGGTCGACCTGATGATGGACGCCGCAGGCAAACCCTGGTTCATCGAGGTGAATACCTCGCCCGGCATGACCGACCATTCGCTGGTGCCGATGGCGGCGCGCTATGCCGGCCTCGCGTTCGAGGACCTGGTGCTGCGCATCCTGGAGCTTGCGCATGTGGGATAACGCCGACATGCTCAACGGCTGTGCCAACGCGCTCTACGCGCTTGCGGCCGCCGCTCTGGTCTTCACCGGCGGCTACGCGCTGCTGCATTCCTCGCTGCTGCCGCTGCGCACCCTCACGCTGCAGGGCGAGCTCAGGCATGTCACGCGCGAACAGGCGGAGCGCGCTGCGCACGCGGGTGTAACGGGCACCTTCATCAGCGTCGATCTGGATGCGGTGCGCGGTGCATTCGAGTCCCTGCCCTGGGTGCGCAAAGTCGAGGTGCGGCGCGTGTGGCCCGATCGCCTTCAGGTATCGATCGAAGAGCATGTGGCGCTGGCGCGCTGGGGCACGGATGCGCATTCGGGGCGCCTGGTCAACACCTACGGCGAAGTATTCGAGGGCGAATTGCCCGAAGCCGCGAGCCTGCCGCAATTTGCCGGTCCCAGCGGCAGCGCCGAGGAACTGACGCGGCGTTACGCGGCGTTCCGTCAGGCGCTGGCGCCGCTGCGGCTTGAGCCGAAGCAGGTGCTGCTGTCGGCGCGCTATTCCTGGCAATTGCGCCTCTCGAACGGCCTCACGCTGGAACTCGGGCGCGATCAGCTCAAGGAGCCGGTGTTGCAGCGGCTTACGCGCTTCGTCGCCTATTACGCGCAAACCCTGGGCAGGCTCAATCGCAAGTTCGAATACGCGGACCTGCGCTATCCCGGCGGCTTCGCGCTGCGCGTACCGGAGATCATGCATTCCGGCAAGGAGCCAAGAAACGTGGGAAACAACCGCCGCAGCGGGGAGAAGGCATGAGCAAGGAAAACAAGAACCTCGTCGTCGGTCTCGATATCGGCACCTCCAAGGTGGTGGCGATCGTGGCCGAGCTGCTGCCGGACAACCGGTTGAACATCATCGGCATGGGAGGGCACGAGTCCAAGGGCCTGAAGAAAGGCGTGGTGGTCAACATCGAGGCCACGGTGAGCGCGATCCAGCGAGCGCTGGAGGAGGCCGAGCTGATGGCCGACTGCAAGATCACGCGCGTGTTCACCGGCATCGCCGGCAGCCACATCAAGAGCTTCAACTCCCGCGGCATGGTCGCGATCAAGGACAAGGAGGTGTCGGCGCTCGACGTGCAGCGCGTGATCGAAACCGCGCGCGCGCTGCCGATCCCCACCGACCAGCAGATCCTGCATATTCTGACCCAGCAATTCGTGGTCGACGGCCAGGACGGCGTGCGCGAACCGCTGGGCATGAGCGGCGTGCGCCTCGAGGTCGAGGTGCACATCGTCACCGGCGCGGTGTCGGCGGCGCAGAACATCGTCAAGTGCGTGCGCCGCTGCGGCCTCGAAGTGAACGACCTGATCCTGCAGCCGCTGGCCTCGTCGATCGCGGTGCTTACCGAGGATGAGAAGGAGCTTGGCGTGTGCCTGGTCGACATAGGCGGCGGCACCACCGACATCGCGATTTTCCGCGAAGGCGCGATCCGCCATACCGCGGTGATCCCGATTGCCGGCGACCAGATCACCAACGACATCGCGATGGCGTTGCGCACCCCCACCGCCGAGGCCGAGGAAATCAAGATCAAGAGCGGCTGTGCGCTGCGCCAGCTGGCTGACCCGGACGAACTCGTGGAGGTGCCGGGCATCGGCGACCGCGGCTCGCGCCAGCTGTCGCGCCAGACACTGGCCGAAGTGATCGAGCCGCGCGTGGAAGAGCTGTATTCACTGATCCAGAAAGTGCTGCGCGAGTCGGGCTACGAGGAGCTGCTGTCCTCCGGCCTGGTGCTCACCGGCGGCTCCAGTGTGATGCGCGGCATGGTCGAGCTGGGCGAGGAAATTTTCCATATGCCGGTGCGCTTGGGCACGCCACGCTATGCCGGGGGACTCGCGGACGTGGTGAAACATCCGCGCTTCGCCACGGCCATCGGGCTTCTGATAGAAGGCCAGTCGCAGACGCAGCGCGGAATGCAGGCGCTGCAGGGCGCGTCGTTCAGGCAAATCCTGTCGAGGATGAAGGAATGGTTTCAGAGGAATTTCTAGGCGCCGCACACCGCGGTGTGCGGCTGGAGATGGCAGCGAGTTCGCAGTTTGTTTCTTAACTAAGACCCGGAAGGAGGCACTATGTTTGAAATCGTGGATGCACAGAACAACGGTACCGTGATCAAGGTGGTCGGCGTCGGCGGCGCCGGCGGCAACGCCGTCGATCACATGATCCGCAACGCGGTGCAGGGCGTGGAGTTCATCGCGATGAACACCGACGCCCAGGCGCTCGCGCACGGACAGGCGAAGAACCAGATTCAGCTTGGTGCTTCGGGCTTGGGCGCAGGTGCCAAGCCAGAGGCCGGGCGTGCCGCTGCGCTGGAGGCGCGCGAGCAGATCGAGGAGTCGCTGCAGGGCTCGCACATGGTGTTCATCACGGCAGGCATGGGCGGAGGCACCGGCACCGGGGCTGCGCCCCTGGTGGCCGAAGTGGCGAAGCAGATGGGCATCCTCACCGTGGCGGTGGTCACCAAGCCGTTCTCCTTCGAGGGCGTCAAGCGCATGCAGGCGGCCGAGGGTGGCATCGACGAACTGGCGCAGAACGTCGATTCGGTAATCGTGATCCTGAACGAGAAGCTGGAAGAGGTGCTCGGAGAGGATGTGTCGATGGAAGAGGCGTTCAGCGCGGCCGACAACGTGCTGAAGAACGCGGTCGCCGGCATCTCCGAGATCATCAACATCCGCGGTCTGATCAACGTCGACTTCCAGGACGTCAAGACGGTAATGCACGAGCAGGGCATGGCAATGATGGGTTCGGCCTCTGCTGCAGGCATGGACCGGGCGCACATCGCGGCCGAGCAGGCGGTGGCCTGCCCGCTGCTCGAAGGCGTCAACCTTTCCGGCGCGCGCGGAGTGCTGGTCAACATCACCGCGGCGCGGTCGGGCCTGAAACTGCGCGAGACCAAGGAAGTCATGGAAACGATACGCAGCTTCGCCGCCGAAGACGCCACCGTGATCCTGGGCGCAGTCTACGACGAGGACATGGGCGACGAACTGCGCGTGACGGTGGTCGCAACCGGGCTCGGCCAGCCCGCCGCCATACGCCAGACCAAGCCGCAATTGGTGGTGAAGAACGGCACCGACAACATGCCGGTGGCCGGCGTCGACTATGCGACGCTGGACGCCATGCCGGCGGTGATCCGCAAGAACCGCGCGTCGACCATAGAGGCACTGCAGCAGAACGGGATGGACAAATACGACATCCCGGCATTTCTGCGCAAACAGGCTGACTGAGCGGTCCGGCAGCCATCCTGCCAGCGCTCCGGGCCGCGCGGGCAGGGTGCTGCTTATGTTAAAATTTCGTAACTATTCAGGTATTGCTGTTGTAAACAAGCTGATTAAGGTTGATACTTCATGTCATGCATGAGTTACCTGACCTGTCCAGACTGAGCGTTGCGGAGAAAGACGCGCTGATTCTCGCGCAGTTTGAGCAGTTGAAGCAGGTGGCGCGGTTGACGGCGATGGTGCAGGCGTTGAGTGCCCGAGTGCAAGAATTGGAAGGACGGTTGCGCAAGGACAGTCACAACTCGAGCAAGCCCCCGTCCTCGGACGGATTGGCCAAGAAGCCCAAATCGTTGCGCGAATCCAGCGGGCGCAAACCGGGCGGGCAAGCCGGGCATGAGGGAACGACACTCAAACGCGTGGCAACGCCTGATGTGATTGTGCAACACCCGCTGCCCGAGCACTGTGAGCGCTGCGGGGCGCATCTTGGCGCCCAAGCAGATGCGTTGATCGAGGACCGGCGTCAGGTGTTCGATCTGGTGCAGCCGGTGCTGCAAGTGACCGAACATCGCGGCTATGAACTGCAGTGCCGGTGTGGACAACGCCATTGCAGCCGCTTTCCAGGCAACGTCTTGGCACCGGTGCAATACGGCCCGGTGATCAAGAGCACGTTGGTTTATTTGACGCAACAGCAACTGCTTCCCATCGAGCGCACGACTCAAATCTTGTCCGATCTGTTTGGCGTGAAACTCTCGGCGGGAAGCGTGCAGGCGAGCATTGCCCAAGCCGCCCAGACGCTGGCCCCCTCTGTCATGCGCATCGCGGTAGCGGTGAGTGCGTCGCCGGTGGTGCACTTTGATGAGACCGGACAGCGGGTGGGCGCGCGGCTGCGTTGGCTGCACACCGCGGGCACGCCCCTGCTCACCTGGTATGGTGCACACGATAAGCGTGGCCAGATCGCGATGGACGACTTTGGCATCTTGCCTGTATTCCAGGGCGTTGCTGTCCATGACGGCTGGGCTTCCTATCGCGATTATGCTTGTACCCATGCGCTGTGCAATGCCCATCATCTGCGCGAACTCATCTATCTGGAAGAGACTACCGAACAGAGCTGGCCGCGCAAGATGATCGACTTTCTGCGCCGAGCCAAGGACCAAGCCGATGCCGCGAAGCTGGCCCAACGCCCTTTGGAAAGCTCGCAGCTCACTGGTCTGCGCCGCCAATACAAAGCCATCCTCGCCCAAGGCGAAAGGGACAATCCACTGCGCGCTCGAACTCAGCCAAAACAGCGCGGCCGCATCAAGCAATCCCCAGCGGTCAATCTTCTCCTGCGTCTGCGCCAGCACGCCGACGATGTCCTGCGCTTTCTCACCGATCCGCGTGTGCCCTTTGACAACAACCAGGCCGAACGCGATATCCGTATGCCCAAGCTCAAGCAAAAGACCTCCGGGTGTTTCCGTACCGTCACTGGCGCCGAGTCCTTCTGCACCATTCGCTCCTACATCGCCACGCTGCGCAAACAGGGGCGCAATGTATTTCATGCACTCACCCTCGCATTTCAAGGCCACCCACCCGATCCCCTGCCATACGGGTAAGCTGAACAGTTACAAAATTTCCTTTTTTCATTGGGCAACAACGCGTCCATGCTGAAGCAGCGCACCCTCAAGTCCGTCATACGCGCAACTGGCGTCGGGCTGCATTCGGGGGAGAAGGTGGAATTGACGCTGCGTCCGG
>JAKAIH010000092.1 GCA_021825225.1 Pseudomonadota bacterium | reverse complement strand
GCCAATCACCCAAGGTGGGAGCCCGGTGCGTAAATCGCGCACGCCGGGATCTGTGCGGGGGGCGGCGGGTAACCGTTGTCCCTACCGCGATGATAAAAAGCGTATCCGCACAGAAAACGCGGTTCCGGGTAAAAGCAAGAGCGGCTGAGGTTTGTTTTTATCCAACACAGCACTGCAATAGCGGGAGCGCGAATTAAGTCGCGGTGTATCGATGCTAAGCTACCGCCACGCCTTTCACGCCGGCAACCACGCCGATGTGCTCAAGCATGTCGTGTTGGTGCAGCTGCTGCGCTACCTGACGCAGAAGGACAAGCCGCTGTGGTTCGTCGATACGCACGCGGGCGCGGCGGCCTACGCGCTGGACGAGGGCTATGCGACCAAGAATGCGGAGTACGACAGCGGCATCGGCCGTCTGTGGGCGCGCACCGACCTGCCGCAGCCGGTTGCCGACTATGTGAGCGAAGTGCGCGCGCTCAACCCCGACGGCGCATTGCGCCGCTATCCGGGTTCGCCGCAGCTGGCGCTGCAGCTGCTGCGAGCGCAGGACCGGCTGCGCATGTTCGAACTGCACAGCACGGAGAGCAGGCTGCTGCAGCAATATTTCCGCGAGGCCGGTCCGCGCGCCATCGCCCAGGCGGGCGACGGCTTCGCCGGCCTGCAGGCGGTGCTGCCGCCGCCGTCGCGGCGCGCGCTGGTGCTGATCGATCCGTCTTACGAAGACAAGGGCGACTATCGCCACGTGCTGGCGGCCCTGCGCGATGCGCAGAAGCGCTTTCGCTCCGGCGTCTATGCCGTCTGGTACCCGCAGGTGCAGCGGCGTGAAGCGCGCCAGTTTCCCGAGCAGCTCAGGCAACTGCAGGAAAAAGACTGGCTGCATGTCACCCTTAGCGTAAAGACGCCGGTGGCCGGCGGCCTGGGCCTGCATGGCAGCGGCATGTTCATCCTGAATCCGCCCTGGCTGCTGTCCAAGGCGCTGGACGGCAGCATGCCCTATCTGGCGAGGGTTCTGGCGCAGGACCCGGCCGCGGCTTACCGCCTGGAGTACGAACTGGACTAGGGCGGGTCTTGCCTTACACGACGTGGTCGGGCGCAAGCGCGCAGGGATGAGGTCCGTCGCCGGTTTCGACCTGAATCGTCGCATGCCCGATGCCGAAGCGCTGGTGCAACTCGTCCGCGATCTGCGTGATGAAACGGTCGCCGGGGCAGCCTTGCGGCATGATCAGGTGCACCGTCAGCGCGGTTTCGGTCGTGCTCATGCCCCAGATATGCAGGTCGTGGAACTCGGCCACCCCGCCCAGTCTGGAAAAGTAGTTGCGGATCTGTCCGTCATCGATGCGCGGCGGCACCGCATGCAGCGACAGGTTGAGCGAATCGCGCAGCAGCCCCCAGGTGCTGCCGATGATGACCGCCGCGATCACGAGGCTCATCAGCGGATCGAGCCAGAACCAGCCGCCGTAGAGCATGCCCACGCCGGCGAGCACCACGCCCAGGGAGACCGCGGCATCGGCCGCCATATGCAGGAACGCGCCTTTCACATTCAGGTCGTGCTCGCGGCCGCGCAGGAACAGCAGCGCGGTAGCGGTATTGACCACGATCCCGCACAAGGCGACCCAGATGACGGTCGCGGTGGCGACCGCGACCGGGTTCAGCAGGCGCTGCACCGCCTCGACCGCAATAGCGCCGACCACCAGCATCAGCAGCATCGCATTGAACAGCGCCGCGAGAATGGAAGTGCTGCCCAGGCCGTAGGTGAATCGGTGAGAGGGCCGGCGCCGGCCGAGTACGCTTGCGCCCCAGGCCAGGGCCAGCGCCAGGACGTCGCTCAGGTTATGGCCGGCGTCGGCCAGCAGCGCCATCGAATGCGACAGCAGCCCGTACACGAACTCGATGGCGACGAAACCGAGATTGAGTGCGATGCCGAGCGCGAAAGCGCGGTCGTGCCCCTGGCGCCCGTGCGCATGATGGTGCTGATGATCGTATTCCATTTCCTGCGTTCTGCTGGGTACGCGACAATGTGACATATTTTGCGCCGCTTGTCCGGGGCGCGCGAACCGCGGGCGGCTGCATTGACCGACGATGCCAATCTGATAAGCTTCGCGGCATGAGCGAGCGCAGGCAGATCGGCGTCATCAGCATGGGGGTCATGGGCCAGCGCATGCTGGCGCGCCTGGCGGAACATGCGCGGGCACGCGCCCTCGTCGCCTGGGACCCGAGTGCGGCGGCAGTGGCCGAGGTGCGGGCGCGCTTCCCCGATCTCAGGATCGCGGCGACGGCGGCCGAAGTGATCGCCACCCCGGGGCTCGACTGCCTCTACATCGCATCGCCGCCGGCCAGCCATCTCGGCTACGCCCATCAGGGCTTCGACGCGGGGCTCGCCGTGTTCTGCGAAAAGCCGCTCACCGTCGATTTCGCCGCGGGCGGCAGGGCGATTGCGCGGATCGAAGCCGAGCGCCGCCGCGCCGCGGTCAATTTCTCGCTCGCATCCTCTCCGGGACTGGCTGCGATGCAGGCGGCGATCACTGACGGTTCCATCGGCAAGCCGCAGCGGGTCGAAATCGAGCTCGCCTTCGAGCGCTGGCCGCGTCCCTGGCAGGCGGTGGCCGGCCGCTGGCTGGCCGAACGCACCGAGGGCGGTTTTGCGCGCGAGGTGCTGTCGCATTTCGTCTTTGTCCTGCAGCGCGCGCTGGGGCCGGCGACGGTGGAGCAGGCCAGGCCCGATTATCCCGCCGACGGCGTCGGTTCGGAGCAGGCGCTGACGGCGCGGCTGCAAGCGGGCGGCGTACCGGTGGCGATAGCAGCGCGGGTCGGCGGCAGCCATCCCGATTTCAATCGCATGACGCTGCTGGGGACTGCGGGCGCGCTGGAGATACACGACTGGTTTGGATTGCGCCGCCGTCGCGGCGAAGGCGAATGGATTGCCGCAGGGACGGCGCAGAGCAACCGGCAGCTCGGACAGGCGGCGCAGCTCGATCAGCTGGCGGCGATGATAGCCGGGGAAGCGCATACGCTGCCCGGCTTCGCCGAGGCCCTGGCCGTTCAGCATACGATCGAGGCCATACTCCAAGGGCGTTAGCGCAGGTTCGCAGCCGGGGCAGGCCGCGTCCGCTTATCTGCCCGTGCAATGTGGGCATCACCGATTGGTCATAGCCATGGCGACCAGGATACTGCGCGAGCTGGAACGCTCGAAGGACCACTACGGCGCAGGCAGCGCCGAGGCGAAGCTGGCGCTGCTAGCCCGGCTGGCCCGCGCAGACCTGCGCTCGGCGCGCGCGGTTTGGCGATTGCATGAGGTCCTGTGCTTCCTGCGCGCCTACCCGGACGATGCGCGGCTGCTGGCGCAGGTGGAGCGCATGCTCGCGCGTTTCGACCGGCGCCCCGATTTCAGGCGCGTACGCGAGGCGCTCGCCGACAGCGGGATCGCGGGCA
The DNA here is from genome assembly GCA_021825225.1 of Pseudomonadota bacterium. GTDB lineage: Bacteria > Pseudomonadota > Gammaproteobacteria > Burkholderiales > SG8-39 > 2-12-FULL-64-23. Next base: position 5,091 of record JAKAIH010000092.1, on the reverse strand, counting down.
GCGCCATCCGCTACCGCTTTTTCTGGCCCACTCTGCGCTGGCTCGCCCTGCGCTGGCCCAGGCAACTGGTGATCGATCGCAGTGAAACCGAGATCGCGGACAAGCTCGCCGTGGCGCTGCCGCTGCTGCTCACCTGGGCCGAGGCTGCGTCTCTGAAGCACATCGACACGCCCGCGTTCGCGGCGCTGGACCGGCTGCGCGCCCGCGGCGAGAGCGCTGCCGCGTTCCTGGCGCGCCGCATCGCCGCCATGCCGGGCGACGGCTTCACGCGTGAAGCGTTTCACGATGCACTCGATGCGAGTTACGAACTCGAGCCCGGGCCGGACACGCCCTCGCGCACCCGCGCCAACTATGCCGCTGCGCCGATGGCCTATCAGCATGGACCGCTGCGCCGCCGGCGCCCGGATTTGCGCGAAGAGCTCGGGCGCCTTTATCGGGCGGTGCACCTCGTGTCCGTGCGCGAAGGCGAGCGGCTGATCGAACTCGCGCGCGGCGCCATGCTGACCCGCTCGCGCGACCTCGATGCTTTCGCCTACGGCAATGCGCGCGACGTGCGCCTGGTCGACGACGGCGGCGGGCTGGCCTTTGCCCTGATCGGGGTCGTCCCCGCGCGCCGCCAGCTGATCCCGGCGACCTGCGGCTACCTGATCCTGCACAACGGCGTGCCGATCGGCTACGGCGAGGCCTTCGTGATCGGGCGCTCGGCGACGATGACCTTCAACGTGTTCGAAAGCTTCCGCGGCGGCGAGGCCGCCCATACCTTCGCCCGCACCCTGTCGATGGTGCGGCATGTGTTCGGCGCCGAGTCCTTCAGTCTCGATCCCTACCAGCTGGGCAAAGGCAACGACGAAGCCATTGCCTCGGGCGCCTGGTGGTTCTACTACAAACTCGGATTCCGGCCGTTCACGGCAGACGCGCGCCGGCTGCTGCGGCGCGAGTTGGCGCGCCTGCGCGCGGACCCGGGCCACCGCTCGAGCGCGGCCACCCTGCGCGCCCTGGCCGGGTCGCACCTGCTGTTCGATTTCGACCGCGCGCGCAGGCCGGAACTGCTGCCGCTCGCCGCGCCGGGCCTGCGCGTGAGCGAGCGCCTTGCGGCGCGCGCGCCGGAGGGGCGCGAACGCGTGCTCGTCCAGTGCAGCCGCGATGCGATGGAGCTATGCGGGTTGCGCTCCTTGCGCGGCTTTTCCGCGGGCGAACGCCTCGCCTGGCAGCGCTGGAGCCCGGTGGTGGCTTTCGCCATTCCTGGCGTGTCGCGCTGGAGCCTGGCAGAGCGCCGCGCGCTTGCGCGCGTGATCCGCGCCAAGGGCGGTCGCGACGAGGCGGAGTTCCTCGCGCGCTTTGCCGCGCACCCGAAACTCGGGCGCGCGTTGTTAGGAACGCGCTGAGTTGCCGCCGGCTTTCTAAATTCGAAATTCGATCAGGAACGGTCCGCGCCGGCCGCAGGCGGACTTGAACACGTCGGCGAAGCCTTCGAGCGTTTCCACGCGCGTCGCCTCCACGCCCATGCCGCCGGCGAGCTTGACCCAATCGAGCTCGGGGCGCGCCAGATCGAACAGCTCGTTCGAGGCGCGGCCGGGCTTTGCGCCCACCGAAACCAGCTCGCCATAGAGTATTTTGTAAATGCGGTTGGCGAAGACCACGTTCACCACGTCGAGCTTTTCGCGCGCCTGGGTCCACAGCGCCTGCAGCGAGTACATGCCGGCGCCGTCGGCCTGCAGGCATACCACTTTGCGATCAGGGCAGGCGATTGCCGCACCGGTGGCGCAGGGAAAGGCGTGGCCGATGGCGCCGCCGGTATTCTGCAGCCAGTCGTTGGGCGCGGCGTTGAAGGTCGGCGCGAACAGGGCGCGGCCGGAGGTGACTGCGTCCTCGGAGACGATGCAGTTTTCCGGCAGCAAGGCCGCGAGCGTGCCGGCGAAGGCTTCGGGCTCGAACTGGCCGCGCCCGATTTGCGGCTTGATCGCACCCTCGGCAATCGGCACGTTCTTCGGCGCGCCAAGTTCGTCGGCCAGCATCTCGAGCGCGGCGAGCGCATCCTGCTCCGGCCGCGCGAGCACGTGGGTGAGGGAATCTGCCGGCGCCATCAGGCTGGGTTTGCCCGGATAGCCGAAGAATGCCGTGGGCGGTTTGGCGCCGACGAGGATCACGTGCTTCATTCCTGCGAGCGCCTTGAGCGCGCCCTCGATGACGTAGGGAATGCGATCCACCGGCACGCGCCCGCGGCCGCGCGCCATGCGCGATACCTGGGTGGGTGTGCGCAGCTTCGCGCCGCTGACGTGGGCAACGCGGTTGGCTGCGGCAAGTCCCGCCTCCGACAGCGCCTGGCCGTACAGCACCAGCACCGCCGGTTCTTTGCTGCGCAGCAGCTGCGCGATGGTGCGCACCGTGTCCGGCGCGACGGCCGGGCGCACCGGCACCGGCAGCGGCGCGGCGACGACGCCGCCTTCGTTCCAGGCCGTGTCCGCCGGCAGGATCAGCGTGGCGATTTGCCCGGGCGCAGTGTTCGCCGCCTGCACCGCGGCTGCGCTGTCCGCGCCCACGCTTGCGCTCGAAGCGCTGGTACGCACCCAGTGTGAGCTGGCGCGCGCCAGGCCCTCGGTGTCGGAAGTGAGCGGGGCATCGAAGGGCCGGTGGTAAGTGGCTTGATCGCCGACGATATTGACCATGGGCGTATGCGCGCGCCGCGCATTGTGCACGTTGGCAATGCTGTTGGCGAAACCCGGTCCGCAGTGGAGCAGGGTGGCGGCGGGCCTGCCGGCCATGCGCCCGTAGCCGTCGGCACAGCCGCTTACCACGGTTTCGGCCATGCCGAGGATGCAGCGCATGCCCTCGACCTTGTCGAGCGCGGCGACGAAATGCATTTCCGACGTGCCGGGGTTGGCAAAACAGGTATCTACGCCGCTGGCGAGCAGCGAGCGGACTAGGCTTTCGGCGCCATTCATTGGGAGCTTCCGTTCGAGTGTAAGAGGGTGGTCGCCGGCTGCGGTTCGCGCCAGCTTGCGGCGACAATGCCCGCATAGGCTACGCGGCCTCGGGCTTAACATCAAGCCGCGCAAAACCATTAAACTGCTCCACCTCGTCTGCTGCTCAAACGCGCGGCCGTTCTATGCACGCCCCGCCGCGCAAACGCTCCCCCGGCTCATGACCGACGTTCGATCCCTTCTGACTATCGCGGCGCCTTACCGCATGACGCTGGCGTTCTGCACCGTCCTGATGCTATGCGAGAGCGCTGCCGCACTGCTCGTTCCCTGGGCCGGGGGGCTCGTGACCGCTGCCGTGCTGCAGCCCGCGGGCGCGGCGCCGGCAGGCGTGGGCGCGCTGCTCGCAGGCATACTCGGCCTGTTCGCCCTGCAGGCATTGCTCAAGTTCGGCAATACCTGGTTCCTCGGCAGCGCATCCGACCGCATCGTGGCCGATCTGAAGACCAGGCTGTACGATCATCTGCAGGCTTTGCCTTTGAGTTTCTATCACCAGCGGCGCCTGGGCGACACGCTGGCGCTGCTCACCAGCGATGTGTATGTCCTCGGCGGCTACCTGAGCGGCACTGTGGTCGCGCTCGTGCCGCTCATATTCACCGCCGGCGGGGCGGTGCTGCTGATGTTGCGCATCCGGCCGCAGTTGGCGCTGGCGGCGGTGATTCTCATACCCTTGTTCTACCTCCTGATGAAACTGCTCGACCGCCGCCTGCGTCCGCTGTCGGCGCAACTGCAGGAGGAGCAGGCGAGCGCGATCGCCATTGCCCAGGAGAACCTGGGCATGCTGCCTGCGATCAAGACCTTCACCCGGGAACAGCAGGAATCGACGCGCTTTCGCGAACAGATCGATCGCATCCTGCGCCTGACTGCCGGGCAGCGCGGCATCTACGCAGCGCTGGAGCCCGCAGCGCAGTTCATCGCGGCGGCGGCAATCGTGCTGGTGCTCGCTTTGGCAAGTGCGGAACTGGCCGACGGAAAGCTCACGCCCGCGCAATTGGTGAGCTTCCTGCTTTATGCGGGTTTGCTCACGCGGCCGGTCGCGGGGCTTGCAGACGTCTACGGCCAGACGCAGCACGCCTGGGGCGCAATGGTGAGGCTGCGCCAGGCAATGCAGGAATCGCCCGAGCCCGGGAGGCACATCGGCGTGTCGCTGCCGGCGGTGAAGGGCGAGATCGAATTTCGCGGCCTTGGCTTCGGCTACGCCGGACGGCCTGCGGTGCTGCAGGGGCTCGATCTGCAGGTTGCCGCGGGGGAGACGCTGGCCATCGTCGGCCAGAACGGCGCCGGAAAAAGCACGCTGGCGCACCTGCTGCTGCGCCTGTACGAACCCGCGGCCGGGCGAATTCTGATCGACGGCATCGACATCGCCACGGTTTCGCTGCACAGCCTGCGCCGCCAGATCGGGGTTGTGCCGCAGCACGTGCTGCTGTTCAACGCGACGGTGCGCGACAACATCGCCTATGGCCGGCCCGAACCCGTTCAGGCCGACATCGAGGCCGCCGCCCGGGCTGCCCGGGCGCATGATTTCATCGCGCAGCTGCCGCAAGGCTACAATACGCTGATCGGCGACCGTGGCGTGCGCCTGTCGGGCGGGCAGCAGCAGCGGCTGGCGCTGGCGCGCGCCCTGCTGAAAGACCCGCCGATCCTGATCCTCGACGAAGCCACGGCGATGTTCGATCCGCAAGGCGAAGCGGAGTTCCTGCTGGCCTGCCGCGACACGCTCAAGGGGCGCACGGTGCTCCTGATCACGCATCGGCCCGCGAGCCTGGCCGTGGCCGACCGGATCGTGCGCATGGAGCAGGGGCGGATCGTGCAGGGCTGAGAGGCCGGGTCCGCGGAATTCCTGCGCGCTCAGGCAGTGCCTGCAAGGGCTTGCGCTTTGGCGCCGAATTCGGCGGTCGCCGACGCCTGATAGAACTCGGGCGGAATCCGCTTCAGTGCGCAGAAATGAAGAATGAACTGCCGCATGCTTTCCCTTTCCCTCGCCGCGTCCTGCGCCTGCGTGCCGGCCCACGCAATCCATTCATCGATCAGCTCGGCGAAGCTCACATTCGCCTCGCGGGCGAGCAGGCGGATGGTCCACGACGTCCACACGCGATCCACGGCTTCGGACAAT
>JAKAIH010000091.1 GCA_021825225.1 Pseudomonadota bacterium | reverse complement strand
GCGTGAGGCTTCCGCCAGCCATTGCGGCTGCAGCGTCTCGCCGCTCGCAGCCACGCGCGCAAACAACTCGCCGGCGAGGCGGCTATCGCCCAGCGCGCTCGCCTGGCGCGCGAAATACACCAGGTCCCGCGCCGGCCAGGCGCGCGCCGCCAGATTGCGCAGCGCGCGCAGCAGTCCTTGCTGCGCAGTGCGGCGTGCGGCGCTGTCCTGCGGCAATTCGAACGTCTCGGCCTGGAGGATGCGGTAGTCCAGCCGCAGCGCGCGCTCCCGCAGCGCCTGGTCCGCGCCGGCCTGCAGCGGCGCGAGCGTCGCGCGCGCCGCGCGCAGCTTGCCCTGGGCGAATTCCTTTTCCGCCAGCAGCAGACGCAGATCGGCGTTGCCGGGTTCGGTCTTGACCAGGTTGCCGAGGTAGGCGAGGGTAAGGGAGTCGCTGCCGCCGTCGCGCCGCAACTGCTCGATCAGCGCCTGCCGCGGAAACAGCAGCACCAGGGTCGCGCCCACCATCAGCGCGATGCCGCCCAGCGCCCAGCCGGACAGCAGGCGCGCGCGCGGCGCTTCAGCCCCGGCACCTGAGCGTAAGCGCCGTTGATCCATGTTGCTTCAGTTCGTAGCGGCTGAGCCCGCCGCTCATCTGGCGTGCGGCCAGTGCCTGGCCGCCGGCGCTCAGGCTGCAGCCTGCGGCGTTGGCGAGGGCGAACGCGAGCGGCGTGTGGCTGTCCAGCGTGAGTGTCAGCCCGCCGTCGCGGCGTGCGAATTCTTTGATGCGTCCGTTGGCTTCGGCGAGATAGGGCAGGCGCTGCGGCGCCTGGCTCAGGCTGAAGCTCGCCTCGGACGCGGCGAGGTGCACGTAGCGTTCGCTGCCGTGCGCGGAATAGCCGGCCACGCCGCGGCTGTCGGCGAGATCCGGATAGCCTGCCGCTGCCGGCAGGCGCAGCTCGCGCAGCGCGCCTGCGCCGCGCACCAGGTAGCGCGCGCCCGCGCGCGCCACCACCATGTGCTGGAAGTCGAGCACGCGCTCGATGTATTCGGAGGCGTAGAGGTTGAACACCGGCTGCGCCAGCGCCCAGTCGTAGACCTTGCGCAGCGCGTTGAGCGAGGCGCGTTTGCTCGCCGCGTACACGTGGTAATAGACGTCGATCGGCTTCAGGCGGTAGGGGGCATCAGTGAGCTCGAAGGTTTCGATGACGCGCTCGTAGCCGTAGAAGGGGCCGGTCCACAAATTCGTATAGACGTTCTCGTTCTGGTTGGGCGCGTACACCTGAAAATCGGGTCCGCGCGGAATCCCCAGCGGCGACACCAGCGACAGCGTGCGCTCGGCCTTGCTGATCCAGGTGTCGCCGCCGTTCATGTTGAGCACGCCCGCGCGCACCGTCTCCTCCACCGAGTCGTTCCCCGGATTGCAGTCGCCGGTCCACAGGAACACCCGCGCGCGCTTGCCCGGCGGGGCGAGGCGCGAATTGATATAGGCGAGCGAGCCTTCCACTTCGGTTTTGATGTCGAATTCGTATTTCGGGATGTCGAGGTTGTAGCCGTCGGCGCTGACGTCGTGCTCGATCTTGCGCCAGCGGAACGGGTGCGAGTAGGAGTGGCTGGCGATTTCCACATGGGGCAGCGCGAAAATGCGCCGCGCGATCGGTTCCAGCAGCGGCGAGAGTTTGGGATAAAGGCCGTTGGCGGCGATCTCGCCTTCGATCACGGAGACGGTGCTGGGCACGCGGTATTTTTCCAGCACCTCGCGCAGCAGCACTTCGCTCGCGAACGGCGTGCCGGGCAGCTCGGCGCGGCTGGCGAAGCCGTCGCCGTCCACGTGCACCAGCATCAGGCGCCGGCCGTTCTCGGTGGTCGTGTCCGGCACCGGCATCGCCGGCAGCGCCAGCGCATGGCGCAGGAACTCGATCGGATTGAGCACCCAGCGCCCGCCCTTGAGTGCGGGCAGGAAGTACAGGCTGTTGGGCGGCAGCGCATAGGCGCCCCAGGGCATGGTGGCGATGGCGTCCATGGTCTCGCCGCGCTCGTTCCTGATGCGCAGCAGCGGCGTGCCGCCGCGCGCCTGCAGCGGAACGAACGCGCTGCGATCGAGAAACGGCGGTGCCTCGTAGCCGACCTGCGGGGCCTGGTAGTCGATCGCGAGCTGCGTGGAAGCGCCGTGCGCTTCGCCCTGCTTCAGCCCGAACACCTGCTCGAGCAGCTCCGGCGTGCTCAGGCCGAAATTGCCGAGCACCGCGATTTTCACGTGCTGCGCGATTGCGCCCTGCAGAAACGCGGCGAGCTGCTTCTCGTTTTTGAGCCGGTCCTTGATGAACCAGGTCACCACGCCGGCATAGCGCCCGGCCAGCACCTGCCCGGGCAGGGCCTGGGTCTGCACCTCGACGTACTCGGGCACATAGCCCAGGTAATTGAGCGGCATCGCCGCGTAACGATGAATGCTGTCGGCGATCAGGCCGACATCGGGCTTCTCCTGATCGTAGAGCATCAGGATCTTGCGCGGCAGCACTTCGATCGCGCCTACGCCGAGCATGTCCAGGGCGGGATCGCTGACCCAGGGAATGAAGCCCAGCGCGGAGATTTTTTTCGCGGTCGCGCGCGCGAGCTCGCGCTCCTCCGGCGCGACGTAGTCGATCGCGAGCACCGGCAGCTTGTATTCGTCCTTCACCCGATTGAGCTGCGTGAGCAGCCAGGCGCGCTCGGCTGCGGGTACTTCGCGATAGCGCTGCCTGGCGTGGTCCCAGCCGCGGAACAGCGATTCCGCGGCCACGGCGTAGGCATACTGGTGCGTCTGCGGCAGGATTTCGAAGCCGCGGTTGAAAATCAGCCTGGCATCGGGATAGGCGCGCTTCACCTCGGCGATCAGCGCCGCGAGGCCCGCCTCCTGGCGCGCGCGCTCCGCCGCGGTCTTCGCCGCCAGCTGGTAGGAGTCGAGGGTGTCGAGGAAAAAGCCGCGATAGCCCGCATCCCACAGCGGTTTGATCACGTGCTCGCGGAAGAACGCCGGCCATTGCGGCTGCGCCTGGTCGATCAGGATCGAGCCCCAGGCGGTGTTGGCGCCGATTTTCCAGGCCTGCGGAATGTCGCGCGCATAGGCGCGCGAGGGATGCACTTCGCCCACCGAAACATAGGCGAACAGGCTGGAGCGCGCCGAACTGTGCGCGCGCGGATCGGGCACGTGCCCCGGGTCGACCACGGCGACATCGAATGCGGCCAGCTCGTCCAGCGGCGGATCACTGCCGTAATACAGCGCGATGCTGGGGCCGGCCGCCGCCGCGCCGCAGGCGGCCAACAGCAGCGCGATGCCGAGCAGCATAGGCAAACGGAATCCGGACTGTGCCATGTGCCGTCGATTATACGTGGCGCGGCGCAATGCGGGCCGGTGTTGCTAGGCTAGCAGCAGCGCCTGCAAGCCCTTGATCAGCGGCGTTGGCGTCTGTGCGCCGAACAGCGCGTTCAGGCGCTGCGGCGACATCGCCGAGGCCTGGATGTCGCCCGCCGCGGGCGGCTCGAACTGGCGCCGGGCCTGCGCGCCCGCCGCCGCTTCCAGCGCGTCGATCAGATCGAGCAGGGTGACGCTGCTGCCGCTGCCGACGTTGCACACGCCGCCCGCGTCGTGCTGCAGCGCGAGGACGTTGTAGCGCGCGATGTCCTTGACGTAGATGAAGTCGCGCGTCTGCCGCCCGTCGCCGAATACGCGCAGCGGACGGCCTGCGCGCAGCGCGTCGCTCCATTTGCTGATCACGCCGGAATAGGGCGAGGCCGGGTCCTGGCGCGGCCCATAGACATTGAAATAGCGCATGCCCATGGCGGAAAAGCCGTACAGCTCGCGGTACAGCGCGGCGTACTGGTCGTCGATGGATTTTTCCAGGCCGTAGGGCGACAGCGGTGCGGTGCGCGAACTCTCGTCCAGCGGCAGTTGTTCGGGCGTGCCGTAAACGGCGGCGCTGGAAGCGTAGACCATGCGGCCGATGCCGGCGCGGCGCGCGCCGTCCATGACGTTGAGGAAGCCGACCACGTTGGTGTGGCAGGACTCGACCGGCTCGCGTATCGATACCTGCACGAAAATCTGCGCCGCGAGATGCAGCACGTGCGTGGCGCCCGCGAGCGCGCCGGCGACGGTGCGCGGCTCGCGGATGTCGCCTTCGATCACGCGCAGGCGCGGGTGCGCGGCGGGCAGGTTGCCCGCTTTGCCGCTGGAGAAGTTGTCCAGCACCGTGACGCCCGCGCCCGCGGCGAGCAGCGCGTCGACGCTGTGGGAGCCGATGAACCCCGCTCCCCCCGTTACCAGTACCTGTGCATCCATGGTTCGCTTTCCCGTCCTGATATATCGATGCCGTGACTTCAGCCTAACAGGCGGCTAGCGCTCCGCCCAGCTTTTCGAGCGCTGCAGTGCGCGCGTCCAGCCGGCCAGGCGCGCCTGGGCTTCGCTGCGGCTCATGTTCGGTTCGAAGCGGCGCCCCACTGCCCACTGGCGCCCGATGGCGGCGCTGTCCTTCCACACGCCCGTGGCGAGCCCGGCGAGATAGGCCGCGCCCAGTGCCGTGGTCTCGAGCCCCTTCGGCCGCAGCACCGGCACGCCGAGAATGTCGGCCTGGAACTGCATCAGCGTGTCGTTGGCGGCGGCGCCGCCGTCCACGCGCAGCTCCTTGAGGCGGATGCCCGCGTCCTTTTGCATCGAGTGCAGCACTTCCGCCGACTGGTAGGCAATGGCTTCGAGCGCCGCGCGCGCGATGTGCGCGCGCGTGGTCCCGCGCGTGAGGCCGAGCATGGTGCCGCGCGCGTAGGCGTCCCAGTGCGGCGCGCCCAGGCCGGCGAAAGCCGGCACCAGGTAGACGCCGCCCGAGTCCTCGACGCTCGCGGCGAGCGCTTCGACTTCGTGCGAGGCGCGGATGAAGCCCAGGCCGTCGCGCAGCCACTGCACCACCGCGCCGCCGATGAACACGCCGCCCTCGAGCGCGTACTGCGCTTTCGCGCCGTGCTGGGCGCAGCGCGTGGTGAGCAGGCCGTGTTTGGACGGCATCGCCTTGGCGCCGGTGTGCAGCAGCATGAAGCAGCCGGTGCCGTAGGTGTTCTTGGCCATGCCGGCCGAGTGGCAGGCCTGGCCGAACAGCGCGGCCTGCTGGTCGCCGCCGATGCCGGCGATCGGTATCGGCGCGCCGAAAAGTTTCTTCGCGGTTTCGCCGTAGACGCGCGAGGAGGGCACGACGCGCGGCAGCAACTCGCGCGGAATGCGGAACAGCGCGAGCAGCCTCGCGTCCCAGTCGCCCGCGTGGATGTCGAAGAGCATGGTGCGCGAGGCGTTGGACACGTCGGTGATGTGCAGTGCGCCGCCGGAGAGCTTCCATGCGAGCCAGCTGTCGACGGTGCCGAAGGCGAGTTCGCCGCGTTCGGCGTGCAGGCGCAGCCCCGGGATGCTGTCGAGCAGCCAGGCGAGCTTGGTCGCGGAGAAATAGGGGTCGAGCACCAGGCCGGTGCTGCTGCGCACGGTCTCGGTCTTGCCGCGCCGCTTGAGGCTGGCGCAGGCGTCCGCGGTGCGCCGGTCCTGCCACACGATGGCGTTATGCACCGGCTGGCCGGACTTGCGCTCCCACAGCAGCGTGGTCTCGCGCTGGTTGGCGATGCCGATGGCGGCGATGTCCGCCGCCTTCAGCCCGGCCATTGCGAGTGCGCGCCGCGCGACGCCGAGTTGTGTCGCCCAGATCTCCTCCGGATCGTGTTCTACCCATCCGGGGTGAGGGAAGATCTGGCGGAATTCCTGCTGCGCCTGCGCGCGCACGCTGCCGTCCTCGGCGAACACGATGGCGCGGGAGCTGGTGGTGCCCTGATCGAGCGCGAGGATGTGCTTCATATTATTTTTCCGCTTCCCCGGTTTTCGGATACGGGTGATTCTAATTGAGTAATCCGGGACGCGTGTAAGGGGACGCCGCCTGAATCCGCCATGGTACTTCCCGCCGCACGCGGCCCCGGGCCGGCGCCTGTGTTACCATGCGCAACTTGTCTCGACGACATTTCGACAAGTCCCGCACCCGCAATGCCGCTGTCCGCAGATCCCGTCTCCCGCATCCTTAAACACACCCGCAGCGTTCGCTTCGAAGGCTATGCGCGCTCCGACGGTTTGTGGGACATCGAAGCCCATCTCACCGACGTCAAGCCCGACGACTATCAGCTGGCGCCCGGCGTGCGCCCGGCCGGCAGCCCGGTGCACGACATGTGGATCCGCCTCACCATAGACCGGCGCATGAACGTGGTCGGCGCCGGGGCGTCCACCGACGCCATGCCCTATCCGCCGTATTGCGCGGCGATCGCGCCGGGTTACGCGGCGCTGGCGGGCCTGAACCTGATGCGCGGGTTTCGCCAGGCGCTGTACGAGCGTTTCGGTGGCGTGGGCGGCTGCACCCATCTGACCGAGCTGCTGGCGCAGTTTCCCTCCGCCGCGATCCAGGTGCTCGCGGGCGAGCAGCGCGACAACCATGACGACGGCAGGAAGCCGTTCCAGCTCGACCGCTGCCATGCGCTCGATACCGGCGGCGAGGCGGTGCGCCTGTACTATCCGCGCTGGCAGCGCGAGGCGAAAACCGGCACCGATTGACCTGGGTCAATGCGCCAGCCTGCCGCTCTGCCGGATCATCCCATTGCGTTTCAACCAGGAAGCCAGACATGAAAATCCACGAATACCAGGCCAAGGAAGTGCTGCGCAAGTACGGCGTGCCCACCCCCAAGGGGGTACCCTGTTTCTCGGTCGATGAGGCGGTCAAGGCGGCGCAGTCCATACCGGGAAAGGTATGGGTGGTGAAGGCGCAGATCCACGCCGGCGGCCGCGGCAAGGGCGGCGGGGTGAAAGTGGCCAAGTCGCTGGACGAGGTGAAAGCCTACGCCGGGCAGATCCTCGGCATGCAGCTGAAGACGCACCAGACCGGCCCCGAGGGGCAGAAGGTGCGGCGCCTGCTGATCGAGGAGGGCGCCGACATCAAGAAGGAACTCTATGTCGGCATGGTGGTGGACCGCGTCACGCAGAAGGTCTGCCTGATGGCCTCGAGCGAGGGCGGCATGGACATCGAGGAAGTCGCCGCGAAGACGCCGGAGAAGATCCACAAGGTGTTCGTCGACCCCGCAGGCGGGCTCAAGGATGCCGAGGCCGATGATATTGCGGCGAAAATCGGCATTCCCGCGGCATCGGTGCCGCAGGCGCGCGTCGTGCTGCAGGCGCTGTACAAGGCGTTCTGGGATACCGACGCCAGCCTGGCCGAGATCAATCCGCTGGTGCTCACCGGCGACGGGCGCGTGGTGGCGCTCGATGCGAAGATCAATTTCGATTCCAACGCGCTGTTCCGCCATCCGGACATCGTCGCGCTGCGCGACCTGGACGAGGAGGACGCGGCCGAGATCGAAGCGTCGAAGTTCGACCTGTCGTATATCTCGCTCGACGGCAATATCGGCTGCCTGGTGAACGGCGCCGGCCTCGCGATGGCGACCATGGACACGATCAAGCTCTACGGCGCGGAGCCGGCGAACTTTCTGGATGTCGGCGGCGGCGCCACGGCGGAGAAGGTGACCGAGGCGTTCAAGATCATGCTGAAGAACCCCAAGGTGAAGGGGATCCTGGTCAACATATTCGGCGGCATCATGCAGTGCGACACCATTGCCAAGGGCGTGGTGGCTGCGGCGCGCGAAGTCAATCTGTCGGTGCCGCTGGTGGTGCGCATGAAAGGCACCAACGACGAGATGGGCAAGCAGATCCTGAAGGATTCCGGCCTGCCGATCATTTCAGCCGACAACATGGCCGACGCGGCGCAGAAGATCGTCGCCGCGGTCGCCGGCAAGTAAAGGGAAATCCGCAGCGAATAGGGGGCGCGCCCCCTTTGGATCCCCCACACTGGATTTAAAAGGAAACGAAATGTCCATCCTGATCAACAAGAACACCCGCGTCGTCACCCAGGGCATCACCGGCAAGACCGGCCAATTCCACACGCGCATGTCGCGCGATTACGCCAACGGCAAGAATTGTTTCGTTGCCGGCGTGAATCCGAAAAAGGCGGGCGAGGATTTCGAAGGCATACCGATCTACGCCAGCGTCAAGGAGGCGAAGCAGAAGGCCGGGGTCAACACCTCGGTGATCTACGTGCCGCCGCCTTTTGCCGCCGCGGCGATCTGGGAAGCGGTCGACGCCGATCTCGATCTGGTGATCTGCATCACCGAAGGCATACCGGTGCGCGACATGGTCGAAGTCAAGGACCGCATGCGCAAGCAGGGCAAGAAGAGCGTTCTGGTCGGGCCGAACTGCCCCGGCGTGATCACGCCGGACGAAATCAAGATCGGCATCATGCCCGGCCATATCCACAAGAAGGGCCGCGTCGGCGTGGTGTCGCGCTCGGGCACGCTGACCTACGAGGCGGTCGGCCAGTTGATGGAACTCGGCATCGGGCAATCGTCGTGCGTCGGCATCGGTGGCGACCCGGTGAACGGCATGAAGCACATCGACGTGATGAGAATGTTCAACGACGATCCGGAAACGGACGCCGTGATCATGGTCGGCGAAAT
>JAKAIH010000090.1 GCA_021825225.1 Pseudomonadota bacterium | reverse complement strand
CGTATCAGCGTGCCTACGCCCTGGTCGGTGAGGATTTCCAGCAGCAATGCGTGTTCGACGCGGCCGTCGATGATGTGCACGCTCTTGACCCCGCTGCGCGCCGCATCCACGGCCGAGGCGATCTTGGGCAGCATGCCGCCGGAAAGCGTGCCGTCGGCGAACAGGGCGTCGATGTGCTTTGCGGTCAGGCCGGTGAGCAGCTTGCCGTTCTTGTCCAGGACGCCCGGGGTGTTGGTGAGCAGCACCAGTTTCTCGGCCTTCAGAATTTCTGCGAGCTTGCCCGCGACCAGATCGGCATTGATGTTGAACGATTCGCCGTTCGCACCGACACCGATCGGGGCCACGACGGGGATAAAGCCGCCCTGCTCCAACGCGAAAATCACCTTCGGGTCGATGGCGTCGATTTCACCCACCTGCCCGATGTCGAGCATCTGCTCCGGCCGTTCCTTGTCGGCCAGCATCAGCTTTTTCGCGTGGATGAATGCGCCGTCCTGACCGGTCAGGCCCACTGCCTTGCCGCCGGCCTGGTTGATCAGCGTGACGATGTCCTTGTTGACCGCCCCGCCCAGCACCATCTCGACCACATCCATGGTTTCGGCATCGGTGACGCGCATGCCCTGCACGAACTCGCCCTTCTTGCCGATCCGATTCAGTACCGCTTCGATCTGCGGGCCGCCGCCGTGCACCACCACCGGATTCATGCCCACCAGCTTCAACAGCACCACATCGTGGGCGAAGCTTTTCTGCAGGGCGGGATCGGTCATCGCATTGCCGCCGTACTTGACGACGATGGTCTTGCCGTGAAAGCGCTTGATGTAGGGCAGGGCTTCGGCGAGGATCTGCGCCTTGAGCGCTGGTTCGGTATCGTTGGACATGGGGCGGGGTCCCGGCAGGTTGGCTAATTCGGCTATTAGCTCATTTTACCGCCCGCACAACGAAAAAAGGCGGCCGGCGGCCGCCTTTTCCCGATTCAGGACGAACAGCTCACTGGATAGTCAGCTGGCGCCCGGCTGCGTTCGCTTTCTTGGGCAGGGTCAGCTCGAGCACACCGTCGGCGTATTTCGCGCCGGCCGCCGCCTGGTCGATGTCCGTACCCAGGCTGAACGCGCGCGCGACCTTGCCGTAATAGCGCTCCCGGTGCAGCACCCGCTCGTTTTCCTTCACATCCTTCTCGGCGCGGATCTCGGCGCTGATCGACACCTGGTCGCCCTCGATGTTGACCTGGATGTCTTCCTTCTTCACCCCGGGGATCTCTGCGTGCACCACATAGGCGCCATCCTTCTCGGTCACGTCGATCCTGATCCGCCCCGGTACCGCTTGCTGCCCTTCGTACGCCATCGGACGCACGAAGAAACCTTTCAGAAGATCGTCGAATACGTCCCCGAAAGGCTCATACCGCGAAATATTCGCCATGGTCATGCTCCTTCCAAAATTGTCGGTTAGCGGCCTTGCGGCCAGTAAGCTCAATATGGGGAGGACCTGAGCGGTTTCAAGATGTCATTACTTCGCGCTGGCGCCGAGCTCGCGCACCTGCGCCTGAATCTCTATGGTCTTGAACGTCTTGTCCTTGGCCTCGAAGCGCAACTTGATGGGCACCGCCTCGCCCTTTTTCAGCGGCTGCTTCAGATCCATCAGCATCACGTGATAGCCGCCGGGTTTGAGCTCGACCGCCTTGCCTGCAGGCAGGTCGAGCCTGGAGATCGGCCGCATGTGCATGACGTTGTTTTCCATTTTCATTTCGTGGATCTGCACCGAACCCGCGACCGGGCTCTCCACCGCGACCAGGGTGGACGACTCGGTGGCGGTGAGCTGCATGAAGGCGCCGGTCGCCTTCTGTCCGCGCACCGTGCCGCGCACCCAGGGCTCTCTGATGGTCACTTCCTGCGCGTGAACGACGCTGGTCGGCAGCCCGCTGCCCAGCACCAGGCCGATGGAACCGAACAGCACGGCTCGTCGTGTGGAAGGTTTCATGTTTGTCTCCATTTGAATTTACAGTACGTACCGCGCCAGGTCTTCGGATTGCGCCAAATCCTTCAGGCGCGCATCGACGTAGCCGGCGTCTATGCTGATTGTCTGATCGTCGCGCCTGCCCGCGTCGAAGGAAATTTCCTCCAGCAGCTTTTCCATCACGGTGTACAGGCGCCGCGCCCCGATGTTCTCGGTCTTCTCGTTGACGGCGTAGGCAATCTCGGCCAGGCGCTTGATGCCCTCGGGCTGGAATTCGAGCTTGACCCCCTCCGTCGCCAGCAGCGCCTGATACTGGCGCGTGAGGCAGGCGTCGGTCTGGGTGAGGATGCTTTCGAAATCTGCGGCCGACAGGGAATCGAGTTCCACCCGTATCGGCAGCCGCCCCTGCAGTTCGGGAATCAGATCCGAGGGCTTGGCCATGTGGAATGCGCCGCTGGCGATGAACAGGATGTGGTCGGTCTTGACCATGCCGTATTTGGTCGTGACCGTGGTGCCCTCGACCAGTGGCAGCAGATCGCGCTGCACCCCCTGGCGCGACACGTCGGCGCCGGACATCTCGGAGCGGCTGGCGATCTTGTCAATCTCGTCGATGAACACGATACCGTTCTGCTCGGCGTTGGCGAGCGCGTGGGTTTTCAGATCCTCGTCGTTGATCATGCGCGCCGCCTCTTCTTCCGCAGCCAGCTTCAGGGCCTCGCGGATTTTCAGCTTGCGCGTCTTCTTGCGGCTGCCGGACATATTCTGGAACATGCCCTGGATCTGCGAGGTCAGCTCTTCCATTCCGGGCGGCGCGAGAATCTCCATTTGCGCGGCCGACGCGGCGACTTCGATTTCGATCTCCTTGTCGTCGAGCTCGCCCTCGCGCAGCTTCTTTCTGAATTTCTGCCGCGTCGCCGAGGTTTCTGCATTCTCCGCGACGGCGGGCACAGCCGTGTCCGGTGTGCGCGCAGGCGGCAGCAACGCATCGAGAATGCGCTCCTCGGCGGCATCCTCGGCCCGGACCTTGACCTTGCGCATCGCCTGCTCGCGCGTCTGTTTCACGCTGATCTCGACCAGGTCGCGCACGATGGTGTCGACATCGCGGCCCACATAACCCACTTCGGTGAATTTGGTCGCCTCGACCTTGATGAAAGGCGCGTCGGCGAGTTTCGCCAGGCGGCGCGCAATCTCGGTCTTGCCCACGCCGGTGGGCCCGATCATGAGTATGTTCTTCGGCGTGATTTCGTAGCGCAGCGGCTCAGCCACCTGCTGCCGGCGCCAGCGGTTCCTGAGGGCGATCGCGACCGCGCGCTTGGCGCGGTCCTGGCCGATAATGTGCTTGTCCAGTTCGTGGACGATTTCCTGCGGCGTCATTTGCGACATGATTTTTTGCCGGAGAAGGTTGGACAACGCTGGCCCTGCTCCCGTTTCCTCAATCTAGCGTTTCAATCACAAGCTGCTGATTCGTATAGATGCAGATGTCGGCGGCGATAGACAGCGCCTTGGCAACGATCTCTTTGGGATCGAGCGGCGTGTTTTCCAATAACGCTCGCGCCGCCGATTGCGCGTAGGGACCACCCGAACCGATGGCCAGCAAGCCCAACTCCGGCTCCAGGACGTCGCCCATGCCGGTGATGATCAGCGAGCTTTCGCGATCGGCCACGGCCAGCATCGCCTCCAGGCGCCGCAGCACGCGGTCGGTGCGCCAGTCCTTGGCCAGCTCCACCGCCGAGCGTAGCAAATTGCCCTGGTGCTTCTCCAGCTTCGCCTCGAAGCGCTCGAACAGGGTAAAGGCGTCGGCAGTGCCGCCGGCGAAGCCGGCCAGGATGCGATCGTGGTACAGGCGCCGCACCTTGCGCGCGCCGGACTTGATCACGATATTGCCCAGGGTAACCTGGCCATCCCCGCCGAGCGCAACAGTGTGGCCGCGCCGCGCCGACAGGATGGTGGTGCCACGAAATTGTTCCATTTTAACGGTCCGGCACGGTCAATTCATCCATTTTGGGGCGGTTTTGCCGGAATCAAGCGGCTTTTTCCAAGACCGGGGAACGCCGCTCCAGGCCCGACGTCAGCATCGCCACCAGCGCCATGGCGCACACGATCATGGCACCGGAGGGCAGATCCAGCCAGAGCGAGGCCGAAAGACCCAGGGCGTAGCCGAGCAGGCCGACGGTGTAGGCTTTCAGTCGGCGGCGGCGCACGGCATAGTAGGTCGCCAATCCCGGCAGCACCAGGGAAGCGAAGACCAGGTAAAGCCCCACCAATTGCACCGAAAACGTCACCGCGCAGGCGAATAATGCATAAAAACCTACGCGTCCCAGACGCGCGCCCAGTCCGAACCAGAGGGCCAGAATGGCCGCGTAAATCAGGGCTTGCAGCGGCAGTCTGGACGGACTCACCCACAAAATCTGCCCCACCAGCAGGTCCTTGAGCTGCTCGCCGCCGTGGGGGTTGCTCGCGAGCAGCAGGATGGCGCCGCTGGCACCCAGGACGAATACCACCCCTATGATCGCCTCCTGCACTTCGGGCCAGCGCCGCTCGGTCCAGGTGAGCAGCAGCGCCGTGGCCAGCGCGGCGCTCAGGGCCGAGACCTGCACCGCCGCGCCCTGCGGTTCCCAGCCGAGGAAATCGGCGAAAATCACCCCCACGCCGGCGATCTGCGCCACAGCCAGGTCGATGAACACGATGCCGCGCTTGAGCACTTCGAAACCGAACGGAACCAGGGTTGCGGTGACCAGCAGGCCGGCAATGAACGCCGGCCCCAATATGGAAAGCACCGCTGCGGGATCGTTCATTTCGCCACCGCCAGCAGCCGCGCCAGGGTGTCGTCGAACAGGCCGAACAAGTCTTTTGCCTTGTCGCTGCCGCCGACGGTGAAGGGCAACATGACCGCCGGTATCCTGGTGCGCTCGGACAGAAATTGCGCCGCCTGCGGATTATTGTAAGCCACGTATACGATCACCTTGGCCGGTGCCGCCTGCATACGCCCTACCAGTTCGGCCAGGTGTGCAGCGGTGGGCGGCACGCCGGGCTTGGGCTCCAGACTGCCGACTTCGCGCATGCCCAGCCACGCGTTCAGATAGCTCATGTTCTGGTGATAGACGACCGTGGTCAGCCCTTTTAGCGGCGCCGCCTCGGCCTCCCAGCGCTTGATCGCCGTGTTCCAGCGCGCCAGGAATGCCGCGGTGCGGCTATGGTAGGTCTCGGCATTGGCCGGATCGAGTTGCACCAGCCTGTCGCCCAGCACCTGCGCGACTTTCGCGATATTGCGCGGATCGAGCTGGATATGCGGGTTGCCCTCCGGGTGGATGTCTCCGAGGGCGCGGTCCAGCGCCTTGGGTATCTCGAGTCTGGGCACCAGCTGCGAGGCTTCCAGGTAGCCGGGTTTGCCCGGCTGGATGCGCTCGTTGCCCGATTGCCGCAGCAGCAGCGGCAGCCAGCCGATTTCCAGTTCAGAACCGGTACAGATCACCAGGTCGGCGTTGCGCGCACGTGCGATCAGGCTGGGCCTGGCCTCGATGTGATGCGCGTCCTGCAATGCGGTGGTCGCGCTGGTTACCGACACCTTGTCGCCGGCGAGTTCCTGCACCAGAGAGCCCCATTCGGGCTCGCAGGCAAGTACTTTGAGCGCAGCGCTCGCCGGCTGCGCCAGCAGCCAGAGCATGCCGGCCATCAGTGTGGCTATGATTTTTTTCATCGCTATCCTCGATCGGAAAAGACTAGAAATTGTGCGCGCCGTGCGCGCCCAGGCTCATGATGTATTGCAGGAACACCTGCCGGTCGCTCGCGTCCAGACGCGACTTGTCGTTGGCGAACTGCAGGCGCAGGCGGCTGAATTCGCTCGGGCTGAAGTCGAGCATCAGCGTATTGCGCGTGGGGTTGTAGCGCGAGTAGATCGGGAAATCCGCGGCGCCGAGCGCACCGCTGTCCACCAGCCCCAGATTCACGCTGCCCGAGTTCAGCCGGTCGTAGCGATAGCCCACCCGCCACATCGGCATGAACTGGTACACGCCCTGCGCGTACCAGCCCGACTGCGCCGAGCGCAGCGTGCCCGTCCGCGTGCCGGCAGCCGTGACCGCTGCCGTGTCGTAGCTGAGATTGCCGTCCTCGTTGCGCCGGAAGTACTCGCCCTGCAGCTTCAGATTGGTTTCGGTGGCATTGCCCTCGGGCGCCCATTTGAGGATGCCGTCGAGCACCCATAGCCGGCTGGCCCCGTTGAAGCTGTTGTCGACCTGGACTCCCAGGGAATTCGAATCGGTATAGCTGCGGTTCTGCGCCGTGGTGCGCAGATTCGACAAGCCCAGGCGCCAGGCCGTGCCTGTGCCTATGTCGCCGCCCAGGCGCGCGAACAGGTTGGCCGCACCGGCGCCGTTCTTGTCGCGGTTGCTGCCGGGAAAGCTGCGGCCGCGGCCAGCTTCGGCACCCAGCTCGAAGTAGGTATCGGTCGGCGCCAGCCATCTGAGTTGCAGGCCATCGTCGGCGAGTTGACCACCGAGAAACACCTTGTTCGCCAGCGGCGCGTCGGTGAAGTCCCAGGCGTGGGCATGCACCTCGTTCAGGTAGCCGACGCTGGAAAAGAAGCGCCCCGCCTTGAGCATCAGGCCGTGCGACAGCCCGAGCGTCTGCATATAAGCCTCCTCCACCCCTACCCTGTCGTCGGGTTGCAGCGTGGCGATCAAGGTCCCGCGAAAATTCTGGTCCACGTTGGCCGCCAGGGCGAGCTCGGATTCGCCCAGGCTGAAGCCGCGCTGACCCGGCGCAACGTCACCGCCGGTCGGGGCGAAGCCGGTGATGCGAAAGCGCGCCGGATCCTCTGACAGATTGTTGTAGACGCCATTCAGGATCACCGACACCGCCGGATTGAACGCGCCTTCGGAGGTGGGATGGTTGTTGGCCTGAACTGCGGCAGACTCCGCCCTGGCCGAGCGCGCCTCGGCTTTGGCGGCGACGCCTGCCGCCGTGGCCGCGGTGCTCTCGGCCTTGCGCGTCGAGCCCTCGGCCTGCTGCAGACGCTGCTCCAGCGCCTCGATGCGCTGTTCGTACTCCCGCTTCATCTGCTGCACCTGCTGGCGCAGATCCTCCATTTCCGCATCCGTCACTGCCGACGCAGTGCCCGGCGCGGCCAAAGCGGCGGCCACGGCGGCCGCCATGAGTGTTTGCTTGATCACGTCTGAAGTCCTTACGCAATGCGCCCCGAATTGGAGCAACGACACCCGCCCGGTGCAGACCAGGTGGGGTCACGAGAACTTGCGGAGGCTAGACGGCTTGCGGAGGAGCGCGGACGGGGAGGCGGTAGACGGAGGAACTGCGCGCTTCGGAGCGGATCCAGGGCGTGCGCTCGATATGCAGGGCATCGAAATCCTGCACCATGGAGCTTGCGGTGAGCGCGCTGCCGACGGCATGGAAAGCGATACACTGCTCGATCGGATGCCCAGGCGCCTTGCCTTTGTGCGGCTGCGCCAGCTGGTCCTCGGCATGCCCCAGCGCATGCAGCTGCGCCGCCTGCTGCGCAAACAGCACCGCAAACGCGAGCAGCAGGAACTTAAGGGTGCGCGTACCCCGAGCTAGGAAAACCGACATGGCGCGATTCTAATCCAAGTCCGCTGCCGGCGCGCCCCGCAGCGGGTTTACCCTAAGTGGCCAAACACTGCTTCAGCCCCTGCACGAACAGTTCCTCCGGCAGCCTCCTGCCGATGAACACCATGACACTGCCGCGCTTCTCGTCGAGCCCCCAGGGCTTGCCCACGTCCCCGCCCATGAGCATGTGCACGCCCTGGAACACCACGCGGTTTTCGTTCTCGGCGAGCCACAGCACGCCCTTGTAGCGCAGCAGGTCCGGGCCATATACCTGGATCATGCCGGAGAGAAATTCCTCCAGCTTCACCCCGTCGAAAGGCTGCTCCGCCCGGAACACGAAGGAGTGCACGGCGTCGTCGTGCTCGTGCTCTCGCTCCTCGAGAAAGCCGGGCTCGATCTCGAGGATCGCATTCAGGTTGAAGCCGCGGATGTCGAGGATGTCCGCGAGCGGCGTGCTGCCGAAATGCACCGGCTTGATCGGCGCACGCGGATTGATCTTGGTGAGGCGCGCCTTCAAGCGCTCCTGCTCCTCGGCGCTCACCAAGTCGGTCTTCGAAAGCAGGATGCGATCGGCGAACCCGACCTGCTCCTGCGCCTCGCGGAAATCGTCGAGCTGCGTGTCCGCGTGCTTGGCATCGACCAGGGTGACGATGGAATCGAGCAGATAGTAGCCGCCGATGTCCTCGTCCATGAAAAATGTCTGCGCCACCGGACCCGGGTCGGCCATGCCGGTGGTCTCGATGATGATGCGCTCGAAATCGAGCTGTTTCGCCTCGCGTTTCGCCTGCAGCTCGCCCAGGATGCGCACCAAATCGCCGCGCACGGTGCAGCAGATGCAGCCGTTGTTCATCTCGACGATCTGCTCGCCCGTATCCTGCACCAGCAGCTCGTTGTCGATGCCGGCCTCGCCGAATTCGTTCTCGATCACAGCGATGCGGCTGCCGTGCTGCTCCTTGAGTATGCGATTGAGCAGCGTGGTCTTGCCGCTGCCCAGGAAGCCGG
>JAKAIH010000089.1 GCA_021825225.1 Pseudomonadota bacterium | reverse complement strand
CAAACAATACGAGGGGACATCTCCCCTCGTGCTCCCCTAAGTCAGGGGCCATTTCGGAATTTCTGAAATGGCTTCTTAGCTACCGGTAAAGCGGTGGATCAGTCTGCGATCCTTTTTCGTCGGCCGCCCTTTCACGCTCGCGCCCGGATGCGCCTGCACCTTGCGCGCCGCGATCGCCGCCTCGCGCCTCGCGCGGCTGTCCTCGCGCTCGGCGTAGAGCAGCGCCGCCTGCGCCGCCGGACCGCGCTGCGCCGACAGCGCCCTGACTTCGACCACCCATTCCAACTCGCCCAGGCGTATCGCCAGTTCGTCCCCAGGCTTGATCGCGCGCGCAGGCTTGGCGGGCGCGCCGTTCAGCCGCACTTTGCCGCCATCCACCGCCTTGGCCGCCAGGCTGCGCGTCTTGAAGAAACGCGCAGCCCAGAGCCATTTGTCGATGCGCTGGGGCTCGTCGTTCAGGTGTTCATCGCTCATGTTCGCGCTGCATGATAGCGCCGGCGCGCGCCTTTTGGAATCGCAATCGGGGCCGAAAGCATCCATTTCGGCGATCACCGACTACGCTATGATGGCGGCTGCTTCGCCGCCCCGTCCTGGTCAGGGAGCCGCGGCGGCGGCAGGAACGAAAACAAAAAAATCGAACAGAAGGAGGTGGTTCCTTGCTTGCCCACAAACTGCGCGCCGAGCTGGCGGGAGGCGTCGCGTCCGCGATTCTCACGCTTCCGCTTGCCATCGGCTTCGGCCTGTTCGCGCTGAGCCCGCTGGGCGAGCGCTATGCGGGCTACGGCGTGCTCGCCGGTCTGTACAGCGCCATCATCGTCGCCTTGGTCGCCGTCCTGCTGCGCGCGAACTCCCCTGTCGTATTCGCCCCGCGCAGCATGCAGGCCTACCTGATCAGCATGGTCGCGCTGCATCTGGTCCAGTCGGATTTCTATATGCAGCTGCAGGATCCGCAGCAGGCGCTGACCATCGTCTTTTTCGTGATTTTCCTGTCGGGCATCATGCAGGCTGCATTCGGTGCGATCGGGGCGGGCGGCCTGGTGAAATACATCCCCTACCCGGTCATCGCCGGGTTCCAGAACGCCGGCGCGATCCTGCTGCTGCTGTCGCAGATCGCGCCCATGCTCGGCCTAAACCATGGGCTCGATCCGGGCCGGTTACTGCAGCAACTGCAGCACACCCAGCCGCTGACTCTGGGCATAGGCGCGATCACCTGCCTTCTCATGCTGCATGCGGGCAAGCTGACCAAGCGCATACCCGCGGTGATGGTCGGCATGTTTGCCGGCATCGGCCTGTATTACCTGTTCCGTTACCTGGGCTACGGCGCCAGCCTCGGCCCCTTCATCGGCGAATTCGATTTCGTCATGCCCGACCTGCACTACCTCTCCGGCTTCTACGCTTTGCTGCACGAGCGCCATTGGTGGAGTCTGCTGCCTTCGATGTTCGCCTGGGCTGCGAGCCTGGCGCTGATTTCCTCGCTCGACATGCTGCTGTGTGCCAAAGTGATGGAAGGCGTGACCCAGCAACGCCAGGACCACAATCTGAGCCTGGTGCGCCTGGGCGCAGGCAATGCCATCGCCGCAGCCTTCGGCGGCATTTCCAGCGCGGTAAATCTCACCTCCAGCCAGGCCAGCTACAATTCCGGCGGCCGCGGCAGTTATTCCGTGGCAATCAGTGCGCTCCTGATTCTGCTTGCGGTGCTGTTTTTTTCGCAACTGATCGCCCTGATACCGAAGGTGGTGGTGGCCGGCATGCTGTTCGTCACCGCCTGGCGACTGTTCGACCGCTGGACGCTGCAACTGGTGAAGCGCCTGATCGCCGCGGGCCCGCGCAACCGCGCCAGCCTGCTGCTCGATCTGCTGGTCATCGTGCTGGTGACCCTGGTCTCGGTGTTCGCGAGCCTGGTCACCGCGGTGGCGATCGGCATGCTGGTGTCGGTGTTCTCGTTCCTGTTCCGCATGAGCCGGTCGGTGATCCGCCGCAGCGTGCGCGGCGACGTGCTGCGTTCGCGCAAGACGCGCGAGCCGCGGCTGATGCAGTTGCTCGCCGAGCAGGGCCGGCGCATCGTCGTGTACGAACTCGAGGGCGCCGTGTTCTTCGGCACCGCGGAGAAGCTGGTGCACCAGATCGAGAAAACGGTCGCAGACGGCGCCACCGTGGTGATCGTCGATCTGAAGCGCGTCACCGATCTGGACAGCACCGGCGTGCGCTTTCTGATCCAGGCGCACGACGCCATGGTCAAACACGGCAAGTTCCTGCTGCTCTCCTCGGTCGAAGACAGCAGCCGCCTGGGCCATTTCCTGCGCGACATGGGTGCAATCGCGGCCCTGAGCAAGGGACGCGTGTTCGTCGACATCGACCAGGCACTGGAATGGGCCGAAGATCAGCTGATCCTTGCGGAACTGGGGGATGTGGGCCTGGGAGCGGAATTCCCCTTCGGCCAGCTCGATTTGTTCGCAGGCATGAGCGCGGACGAACTCGAGCTGGTCAAAGGCCGTCTCGAGCGGCGGACCTACGCCACGGGCGAAACGGTGTTCCGCGAGGGTGACCCGGGACAGCAGCTGTTCGTGATCGCCAAAGGCGAAGCCAGCGTGCGCATCCACCCTGCCGGGGCGACGCGCACCATCCGCTTGGTCACTTTTTCTCCGGGGACGGTATTCGGCGAGGTTGCCCTGCTGGATACCGAAGTGCGCTCGGCCAGCGTGCAGGCGGACGCGGAGCTGGTCTGCTACGTGCTGGAACAGGATGCGTTTCAGCAACTCGCCCGCAACCATCCCGGCGTCGCCGTAACCTTGCTGCGCAACCTCGGTCGCGAACTGAGCAACCGGCTGCGCCGCGCCAACCGCGTCATCTACCAGATGGACAACTGAGGGGCAAAGCAAAATGGGGAAATAGACCGGCATAGACCAAGCCGCAAACCCTGCCGGTCGCAGCCGGCGGTGTCGCGCCGCGCACCAGGATGTCGCGCGAAGGCTGGGTGGAAAAAGTGAAGAATCCGATCAGAGTCATGCTGCCGGCCATCAGCCAAAGCGGCAGCCGGCTGCAATTCTTGACGCTGCGCTGCGCAAGGCAATTGTCGAGATGCACGCACTCGCGCATAATGCCGCCGCGACACCCACGGAAGCCAGTCACCAGACATGAGCAACTATCCCCATCTGTTCCAGCCGCTGCGCGCCGGCCGGCTCACGCTGAAGAACCGCATCATCATGGGCTCGATGCACACGCGCCTGGAGGCCGAGCCCGACGGCAGTGCGCGTGCCGCCGCCTTCTACGCCGAACGCGCGCGCGGCGGCGCCGCGCTGATCGTCACCGGCGGCTATTCGCCCGACGCCCACGGACTGCTCGAGGCCGATGCGGGCGCGCTCGATCACCCGCACAAGGTCGCCGAACATCGCGTGGTCACCGACGCGGTGCACACTGCGGGCGGGCTGATCTGCCTGCAGATCCTGCATGCCGGCCGCTACGCCAAGCACGACAATCCGGTGGGCGCCTCCGACATCGCCTCGCCGATCAGCCGCAGGAAACCGCGCGCCTTGAGCACTGCCGAAGTCGGGCAGACTGTCGCGAGCTTCGCCGCCTGCGCCGCGCTCGCGCGCGAAGCCGGCTATGACGGCGTCGAAATCATGGGCTCCGAGGGCTATCTGATCAGCCAGTTTACGGCGCTGCGCACCAACAATCGCAGCGACCGCTACGGCGGCCCGCTGGAGAACCGGCTGCGCTTCCCGCTCGAAATCGTGCGCGCGACGCGCGCACGCGTAGGCGCGGATTTCCTGATCCTGTTCCGCATGTCGGCGCTCGACCTGGTCGAAGGCGGCCTGAACGCGGAGGAAACCCTGCAGCTCGCGCGCGGGCTCGAAGCCGCGGGCGTGGACGTCCTGGACACCGGCATCGGCTGGCACGAAGCGCGCGTGCCCACCATCGCCTACATGGTGCCGCGCGCCGCCTGGCGCGACGCCACGGCGCGCATCAAGTCCGCCGTGTCGATTCCGGTCGTCGCCACCAACCGCATCAATACGCCCGAGCTCGCCGAGGAGCTGCTGCGCGACGGCGTGGCCGACCTGGTGTCGCTCGCGCGGCCCTTGCTGGCCGATGCGGCCTTCGCGCTCAAGGCCGAGCAGGGACGCGCCGCCGAAATCAATACCTGCGTCGCCTGCAACCAGGGCTGCCTCGACTATTTGTTTCGCAACAAGGTCGCGAGCTGCATGGTCAATCCGCGCGCCTGCAGCGAGACCTTGTACCCGGAGGGCAAAGCGCGGCGCGCGAAGCGCGTCGCCGTGGTCGGCGCCGGCGCCGCCGGGCTCGCCTGTGCAATTACCGCATTCGAGCGCGGCCACAGCGTGACCCTGTACGAGGCGCAGGAAGATATCGGCGGGCAGCTCAATCTGGCCAAGCAAGTTCCGGGCAAGGAGTTTGCCGAAACCCTGCGCTACTTCCGCGCCCGCCTCGGCAACAGCAGCGTCCGGCTGAAGGCCGGCCATCGCGCCGACGCGGACGAACTGGCACGCGGCGCCTACGACGCCGTGGTGCTGGCGAGCGGCGTGCGCCCGCGCCTGCCCGACATCCCCGGAATCGACCATCCCAAAGTGCTGCGCTACGACGAGGTGCTGTCGGGCGCGAAAGTACCGGGCGCGCGCGTTGCCATCATCGGCGCCGGCGGCATCGGCTACGACGTGGCGGAATATCTGAGCGAGCCGCGCGCCGAGGCCAAGGCAGCGGGATTTCTTGAAAACTGGGGCGTGGACCCGCAGGGCATGGGCGACGGCGGACTGGCCGCCCCCAAGCCTGAACAATCGCCACGTGCCATCGTCATGCTGCAACGAAGGCACACGCCGCCGGGAAAGACCCTGGGCGCGACCACCGGTTGGGCCTTGCGCATGACGCTCGCACGCCGTAAGGTCCCGGTGCTCAGCAGCGTGTCCTACCAGCGCATCGACGATGCCGGGCTGTATATCGAGCACGAAGGCCAGGTCAAACTGCTCGAAGTCGATCACGTCGTGCTCTGCGCCGGGCAGGAACCGGTCAACGAGCTGCGCGCGGAGCTCGCGGCGAAGGGAATCGACGCAGTGGCGATCGGCGGCGCCGAGCGCGCCGAGGAGATCGATGCCCTGCGGGCGATCGAGCAGGGAATGAAAGTCGCCTACGCGCTTTAGCGCGGCCCCAGGGCAAACAAGCACACCGGCAACCGCACCTCAGGAGACAAACGCATGGCCCTACGCATCGGACTTTTCACCGCCGCCGCCTTGCTGCTGGGCGCGCATTTCCTGCGTGCGGCCAATTTCGTCATGGTGGCGCTGTGCCTCGTGGCGCCGCTGCTGTTCTTCTACCGCAAGCGCTGGAGCCTGATCGCGCTGCAGCTGCTGGCCTATTGCGCAAGCGCCACCTGGGTCGCGGTGGCATTGGACCTGGTGCAGATGCGCCAGCAGCTGGGGCAGCCCTGGACCGCCGGCGCGGTCATCCTCGCTTCGGTCGCGCTGTTCACGCTGCTCGCGGGACTGCTGCTGAACTCGCGCGCCGTCACCAGGCGCTACCCCTGGTAGAGCGCCGCGCCGGCGCCGAACCGGCGCAACTGCTCAAACGACCGGCGGAATCGTGCCGGGGTCGTCCTCCCAGGTGGTCGACGGCCGCGGCGTCAGTTCGATCCATTTATCGAGAGCGGCGACGTGTTCGGCCTCCTCGTGCGCGAATTCGCCGGCGAGCCGCCGCACCCCTTCGTTCGTCGAGCCCTCCGCCACCGAGCGATAGAACTGCATCGCCCGCACTTCGTTGGCACGCGCGTATTTCAGCGCATTGTAGGGCTCGATCATGTAATCGAAGCCTTCCTCGCCGCCCACTTCCGGCGGCGAACTCCAGCGGTATTCCCAGGATTTGAGCTTCGGCAATTCGATGGAGCCGACGCGAAGCTTGATCGAGTCGCAATGCATTTGCGAAAACCGGTTCATGCTGCGGAACACCGAGGAAACGGCATCGTTGCGGTGGGCCTCCATCATGTCGGCCAACTCCAGGTAGCGTTCAGCCGCCTCATCCTCCAGCGCCACCGCGTGGGCCAGAAATTCGGGCAATGCCAAGTCCATGTCGTCTCCCGCGCGCGATGGCGCTTTAGTT
Organism: Pseudomonadota bacterium; assembly: GCA_021825225.1. Lineage (GTDB taxonomy): Bacteria > Pseudomonadota > Gammaproteobacteria > Burkholderiales > SG8-39 > 2-12-FULL-64-23. Next base: position 2,471 of record JAKAIH010000089.1, on the reverse strand, counting down.
CAAACCTGCCGGGCATTATAGGAGATTGGCCCACGATTGGCCCGCTCGCGGCAGCAATGAAGTCCGGTACAATTCCTCCATGCATGATTCCAACCTAGCGGGCGCGCACATGCCCGGTCTTGCCGCCGCCATGCTCGCCATGGCATTTGCCCTGCCTGCGTGCGCACACGAACTGTGCGCTCCGCCGTCCGTCTGGACCGTACCCGGCGCCGGACGCATCGAGGCACCCGAGATCCTCGCACGCGCTGCGGGCGCGCAAGTGGTCCTGCTGGGAGAAACCCACGACAGCGCCGATCACCATCGCTGGGAGCTGCAGACCGTGGCCGCGCTCGCGGGCCTGCACCCGAAAATGGTGCTCGGCTTCGAGATGTTTCCGCGCCGGGTGCAGCCCGCCCTGGACCGCTGGGTCGCCGGCGAGCTGAGCGAAGCGCAGTTTCTCAAAGCCTCCGACTGGTCGCAGGTGTGGGGCTACGATCCCGCTTTCTATCTGCCGCTGTTCCATTTCGCGCGCCTGAACCATGTGCCGATGCTGGCGCTCAACGTCGAGCACAGCTTCAGCCACGCCGTGGGCGCCAAGGGACTCGCGGCGGTGCCGACACAGCAGCGCGAAGGCGTTTCCGACCCGGCACCCGCCAGCGAGGCCTATCTCGCACGCCTGTTCGACACCTATTCGCATCACCCGGAAAAAGGGACCTCCACCCCGGCGCGGACCGACCCGGCATTTCAGCACTTCGTCGAGGCGCAGCTGGTGTGGGACCGGGCGATGGCACAGGCGCTCGCCGATGCCGCCGCGCGCAATCCGGATGCGCTGGTGGTCGGCATCATGGGCAGCCAGCATGTCGCGCATGGCGACGGCGTGCCGCACCAGCTCGCGAGCCTGGGCGTGAAGCGCGTCGTGTCGCTGCTCGCCTGGAGCGCGGACGCCGACTGCAGCGATTTTTCCGCGGACCTGGCGAATGCGGTCTTCGGCCTGCCCGCCGAGCCGAGCGCGCCTGCGGCGCCGGCGCGGCCGCTGCTGGGCATACAGATCGAAGCCGTCCCCGCCGGCATCCGCGTGGTCGCCGTGAGCCCGGGCAGCATTGCCGAGGCAAGCGGCCTGCAGGCCGAAGACGTGCTCACCGAAGCGGCCGGCACGACGGTGAAGACCACGGAGGAACTCAGGGCCATCGTAACGCGCATGGCGCCGGGCACCTGGCTGCCGCTCAAGGCCAGACGCAAGGGCGAGCCGATCGAGCTCACGGCCAAATTTCCTGCGGCAAAATGATCCGGTCGGGCCTGCGGCTTGTCGCCCTGATCTGCGCGCTCGGCTTGCCTGCGGCGGCCGTCTCCGCCGCGCCCGCCGCGCCAGCAACGCACGACATCCACGTGCGCATCGAGCCGCAGACGCAGTCGCTCGAAGGGCGCGACAGCATCAGTTTCGCCGCACCGCGCGCCGCGACGCTGGTCTGGTCTTCGCGCTTTCGCCTCGCCGCGCTCGCTGTCGATGGGCGCCGCATCGAGCTTGCGCCCAGGCTCGCCGATGGCTTCCAGCGCATCAGCCTGCCCGCGGCGCGGCGCATCGATCTCGCCTGGAGCGGCAAGCTCGCGCCGCTGGACCGCAGCATGGATCATCGCGACACGCTCGGCTATGCCGAGCCGGCGAGCGGCGAGGACGGCACCTTTCTTCCCTCCGGCTCGGGCTGGTATCCCGCGGTGGAGGGCGAACTGGAGCGCTACCGCGTCGAGCTCGATCTGCCGGCGGACCAGCGCGGCCTCGTGCCGGGGCGGCTAACCGGGGAGCGGCTGGAACACGGGCGCTATCGCGCGCGCTTCGAGTTCCGTCATCCGGCCGAAGGCATTCCGCTCATGGCCGGCCCCTACCGCGTCGAGGAGCGGCGGGTGCATACTGCGGCGGGGAGCGACGTGCGGCTGCGCGCCTATTTCCATCCGGAGATCGCCGCGCTCGCATCGGGCTATCTCGATTCGGTGGCGGGCTATCTGGATCTTTACGAGCACTGGATCGGCCGCTATCCGTTCTCCGAATTCAGCGTGGTGTCCAGCCCCACCCCGACCGGCTTCGGCATGCCCACCCTCACCTACCTCGGTATCGACGTGCTGCGCCTGCCCTTCATCCGCACGACTTCGCTCGGGCATGAAGTGCTGCACAACTGGTGGGGCAACGGCGTCTATCCCGACTATGCGCGCGGCAACTGGTCCGAGGGCCTCACCACTTTCATGGCCGACTACGCCTACCGCGAGCGCGAAAGCGCGCAGGCCGCGAGCGCCATGCGCCTCGCCTGGCTGCGCGACTATGCCGCCATGCCCCCCGAGGACGACATGCCCCTGGTGCGCTTCACCGCGCGCAGCCACGGCGCATCGCAGGTCGTCGGCTACAACAAATCGGCCATGCTGTTCTTCATGCTGCGCGACCTGATAGGCAAGGACGCATTCGACCGCGGCGTGCGCGATTTCTGGAGCCGCTACCGCTTTCG
>JAKAIH010000088.1 GCA_021825225.1 Pseudomonadota bacterium | reverse complement strand
GCCTTGTTGCTGTCGACCGCGAGCTTGAGCTGCGAGAACGCGAGATTCTGCAGCTTCGCATCCAGCGCCAGCGTGAGGTCGCGGCCGTTCTGCGCCTCGCGGATCGACTCGGTATCCTCGACAATATGCCCCATGCGATCCTTGATCACGCGCCGGCTGCCGGATATGCCGGCAAGCGTGGACTGGAACGCAAGCTCGATGCCGTCCTGGCCGATGTCGTCGGCGCCGGTGAAGCCGAGCACTTGCGCCATCACCTCGCCGCCGGGGTAGTAGCGGCGGTATTCCTGGTTCTGGAACAGGCCCGGGATATGCAGCGCGCTCACGCGCTCGGCGACCTCCGGCGGAATCTGGCGTTTGAGATAGACAAACGCAGTCGCATCATTCAGGCGCTTGTCGATTTCCCGCGGCGGCATCTCCAACAGGGCCGCGAGCTTGGCGCGCTGCTGCGTGGAAAATTGCACCTCCTCCGGAATCGCCCACACCGACTTCACCGGCGTGCTGATGGCGAGCGCCTCGCCGTGGCGGTCGGTAATCTTGCCGCGGGTCGCGCTGATCTCGAGCACGCGGCTGTAGCGCGACTCGCCCTTTTGCTGCAGAAAATCGTTGTTCAGGCCCTGCAGGTAGACCGCGCGGCCGGCGAGCACGAGAAAACCCCCGGCGATCAGCGCGAGCAGCAGGCGCGAGCGCCACAACGGCAGGCGCAGGGCGAGCACCGGACTGGCGGCGTAATTCATCGCCCGCTCCCCGCCGCCGCAGGCATCACGATCTGCGTGCGCTTCGCATCGGGCTCGCTCATGTGCAGGCGCTCGCGCGCGATTTTTTCCACCCGCGCATGCATTGCCCAGGTGCTCTGCTCCAGCTGCAGCTGCCCCCATTCGACATCGAGTTGTTTGGCCTGTTCCTGCTCGCGTTCGAGTTCGGCGAACAGCTTTCTCGTCTTGTCCTGCGATGTCACCAGGCCGAGCGCGCAGGCCGTGAGCAGCGCGAGCAGGATGAGGTTGATCCGCGCCAACTCAGGCTCCGCTGCGCTCGGCTACGCGCAGGGTTGCGCTGCGCGCGCGCGGATTGGCTGCGATCTCCTCGGCCGAGGGACGCAGCGGCTTGCCGATCAGGCGCAGCCTGGGCTGCGGCAGTTCGCTCGCGCGCAAAGGCAGGCGTATCGGCGCATCGGAGCGGGATGAGTCGCGCATGAAGTGCTTTACGATGCGGTCCTCGAGCGAGTGGAATGTGATCACCGCGAGGCGCGCGCCCGGTTGCAGCAGCCCGAGGAATTGCGGCAGGGCTAACGACAACTGCGCAAGCTCCTGATTGACGTAAATCCGTACAGCCTGGAAGGTGCGCGTCGCGGGGTCCTTGTTTTTTTCCCGCGTGCGGACGGCCGCACCCACGATATCGGCAAGTTCCCCTGTGGTGCGGAGTGGCCCTCTTTGCCGAGCAGCAACAATCGCCTTTGCAATCTGTTTAGCAAACCGTTCTTCACCATAATCGCGGATCACCTCCCTGATCTCGGCTTCACTGGCCGTTTCCAGCCACTGTGCGGCGGTTTGCCCCTGACTCGTATCCATGCGCATGTCGAGCGGGCCGTCGCGGCGAAAACTGAAGCCGCGCGCGGCGTCGTCGAGCTGCGGCGAAGACACGCCCAGGTCGAGCAGCACCCCATCCACACCCTCCAGGCCGAGGCGCGCGAGCACGCCGGCCAGTTCGACGAAGCTCGCATGCACCGCACAGAAGCGAGCGTCGCCAATTCTTGTTGCGGCCTCGACCGCTTGCGGATCACGATCGAGCGCGATCAGACGCCCCTGCGCACCCAGCTGCTCCAGAATCAGGCGGCTGTGCCCGCCGCGTCCGAAGGTTGCGTCGACATAGCAGCCCTCTGCACGCTTCGAATCGGCGCGTATTGCCAAAGCATCGACCGCCTCCTGCAGCAACACCGTCTTGTGCGAGCCTTGCGCGGCCACAGCCGGCGCACCCTCAGCCGCAACAGCGGTCACAGAGCAAAATCTTCCATCCCGGGCGGCAGTTGGGTCTGCGCCGTCAACTGCTGCAATTGTTTTTCCCAGGTGTCCTGATTCCAGATCTCGAAATGGCTGCCCTGGCCGACCAGCATCACCTGTTTCTCCAGAGTGGCGAATTTGCGCAATTCGGGGGAAATCAGCACGCGCCAGGCGGCGTCGATTTCGACTTCCTCGGCGAATCCCACAAGCAGCCGCTTCCACACGGAGAAACGTGCATCGAGCGCAGGAAACCCCATGACGCGCGCGCGTATCGGCCCCCAGGCGCTCGCCGGATAGAGCAGCAGACAGCCGTCGGGGTGAGCAGTGAGTACGAGACTGGGAGGGGAGGATTTTTCCAGCAGCGCATCGCGATGCCGCGAGGGGACGGTAAGGCGTCCTTTGGCATCAAGACTTAAGGCTGCCGCACCCTGAAACATCGCCCCCCCTTATTGATTTAAGCGGCTTGAGCGGAAAATCCCATAAATTCCCACTAAAAGCTACTATTCCCCACTTTAGAGGAGATAAATGTTCAGGTCAAGGGCTAAATTAAAGATTTCTCCAATTGAGACAAAGGCTTAAAGGCGATTGTAGCAGCAGTTTGGATTTATTAACTCATTAAAAAACAATTAGATAAAATCTATATCGAAAGTAAAATGTCAATATAGCCTGTTCCGCCCGCCCCATCCTGCGCTTCTGCGTCTGCCGAAAGCGCACGTCGCCCGTGACGCCTGCCCCACCGCGGATACGCGCCGCGACTGCCGCACCTGGGCGCTCGGCCGCGTTCGCCTATAATCGCCCTTTCATCCCACCGAAGACACCGATCATGATGCTCAGCCCCGAAGACATGGACCTGATTTTCCGCAACGCGCGCTCGCAAAACGGCTGGCTGCCGAAACCGGTCAGCGACGCGCAATTACGCGAGCTCTACGAGCTGATGAAATGGGCGCCCACGACCATGAACACCAACCCGGCGCGCATCCTGTTCCTGCGCAGCCCCGAGGCGAAAGCGAGGCTCAAGCCGGCGCTCAATCCGGGCAATGTCGACAAGACGATGGCGGCGCCGGTGACCGCCGTCATCGGCTACGACGCCGAGTTCTACGAGCTGCTGCCGAAATTGTTTCCGCACAACCAGAACGCGCGCGGCATATTCGCCGGCGAGGAGAAGAAGGCGCACGCCGAGAGGACCGCATTCCGCAATGGTTCGATGCAGGGCGGTTATTTCATCCTCGCGGCGCGCGCCGTCGGCCTGGACTGCGGCCCGATGTCCGGATTCGACAATGCCAAGGTGGACGCTGAATTTTTTGCCGGCAGCGGCGTCAAGTCGAATTTCCTGTGCAACCTCGGCTACGGTGATCCGTCGAAGGTGATGCCGCGCAACCCGCGGCCCGCATTCGACGAAGTGTGCCGGCTGCTGTAACGCGGGCAGCGCCAGCCGCAGTCAACCGGCATACGCGATCGATGCCCAAGTCCGCCGCGGCACCCAAGAAAACAACCGCGCAACGGCGGCGCAAGCCGCTTGAACGGCGCCGCGCCACAGGCATCCGGGTAATGCTGGTGGATGCGCAGAGGATGTTGCGCGAAGGTCTGCGCATCATCCTGGCACATGCCGGCGACATGGTGGTGGTGGCCGAAGCCGACGACGGTAGCGCGGCGCTGGCGCTCGCGCGCGCACTCGCACCGGATGTGGCGGTGGTGGACATCAACCTCGCCGGAATGAGCGGCATCGAGGCGACCCGCCGCATGCTTGCCGAAAACCCCGGCATCAGGGTGCTCGGCCTGTCCGCCGTTGCCGACCGGCGTCTGGTGCTGCAGATGCTGGAGGCAGGCGCCCGCGGCTACATCGACAAATCCGCCGGCAGCGCGGAATTGCTGCGCGGCATACGTGCGGTAGCGCAAGGCGAGGCGTTTCTGTACGCGGAGGCCGCAGCTGCGCTCGTGGAGAGCCTGCGCAAGCGCTCGATGCGGCGCCAGCGCAGCGAAGCGCTGGGGCGGCGCGAGCGCGAGGTGTTGCAGCTTCTGGCGGGCGGCAAGACCTCGGTCCAGATAGCGGCGGTCCTGCATATCGCGACGGGCACAGTCGAAGTGCACAGACGCAACATCATGCGCAAGCTCGACTTGCATAACGTGGCCGATCTGACCCGATACGCTATACGCGAGGGGCTGACCTCGGCCTGAGGCCGAAGCTGAGCCTGGCGCGCCGCGGACCTCACTGGCGCAATGCCGAATCGACCGGTCCCGAACCGGCCTGAACCTGTACTACCTGAATTACGGTAGTCCAAGTTCAGCCCTGCCCGATATCCCTGCCCGCGCCCCGCACCTAGACTTGATTCAGCTTGCGCACGCCCGGGCCGGATTGGGCCGGGATCATTGCACGCAAGTCTGCAGCCCACCGGTCCGACGACAGGAACATCGCCATGCAACAACAAGCCGCATTGCACGACACGGAGATCGGGATGCAAGCGCCCAGCGGCGCCGCCTCCCTGAGCCTGAACGAACTCGCCGCGCTGCTGAAAATCGGGCTCGACGACATCAAGGTCGAGCACGGCGTGAGCTTCACCCTGCGCCGCGTGCAGCAGGGCATGGCGCTGTACCGCGCCGGCGACCAGTTCGGGCCCATCTACGCCATCCGCTCCGGCACGTTCAAGACCGTATTGCTCGACGTGAACGGCAGCTACCAGGTGCTGGGCTTTCCGATGGCGAGCGACATCCTCGGCCTGGACGGAATCGAGGCGCAGCATTACCGCACCGAGGCGGTGGCTCTCGAAGACAGCGAAGTGGCGATCATTCCGTTCCCGCGGCTCGCCCACCTGGGCGGCAAGGCCGGGGCACTGCAGCAGTTCGTCTATCGCCTGCTGAGCCGCCAGCTTACGCGCGAGCACATGCAGATGTGGCTGCTGGGATCGCTGGGCGCGGAGTCCCGGGTGGCGGCGTTCCTGCTGATCCTGGGCGAGCGCTACGCGCGCCTCGGATATTCCGATACCCGCTTCAACCTGCGCATGACGCGGCTCGATCTGGGCAGTTTCCTCGGCCTGACACAGGAAACCGTCAGCCGCGCCTTGTCCCGGTTCGACGAAGGCGGCGTCATTCGGGTGCACAACAAGGAACTTAAAATCGTCGACGTCGACAGACTGCAGCAGATCGTCGCCAACGCGCGTCACTCAGTCTAAGCGCCGCGAAAAAGCTACCAGCGCTGCTGCATGGTGCGCGGCGCAGCGCACGAACTGCTCCCGGTTTGACCAAACGCATAACCGCCCGCGCGGAGCGCGGTAGATTTGCATCCGGCGTGGATCAAGCGTGGAGCGGGACAGTGTTCGTGGACCGGATCGAATCGGCGCATAGCGGGAGCGCCAGCGCATACCTTGTGCGCTTGCAACTACGGCAGGCGCAAGCGCAAGCCGGGAGATCCGGGCGTGATTAATTTCAATTACGCCAGCGAACCGGTGCTCATCGCCTCGGGCAAGACCCGCCTCGCCGGCGTGCTGGAACTTGCGCCCAATCCCTGCGGCATAGTGCTGTGTCCGCACGACGGCGGTTCCCGTCGCCTGTCGGCGCGCAGCAACTACCTCGCCGACGAATTGAGGCGCGCGGGGCTGGCGACGCTGCTGCTCGATCTGCTCGGATTGGACGAAGACCATGGCGACGAGCGTCGCTCCGACATTGCGCTGCTGGGTACGCACATGGGCGCGGCAATGGATTGGCTCGCCGCCGAGCCGGAAACCAGGAAACTCGCGCTGGGCCTGTTCGGCACCGGCAGCGATGCCGCCGCCGCACTGCAATTGGCTGCCGCCCGGCCGGGCCAGGTTGCCGCAGTGGTTTTGCGCGGCGGCAGGCCCGATCTTGCCGGCGCCGATGCGCTCGCGCGCGTACGCGCACCGACTTTGCTGATCGTGGGCGAACAGGACCGCGCGGTGATCGAATTCAACCGCCGTGCTCTGGACCAGCTGAGCTGCGAGAAAGATCTGGCGGTGATTCGAGGCGCCACGCATCGAAGCGAGCCGCAGCATGCGCTGCACGAAGTCGCGCGCCTCGCGGCGCGCTGGTTCAAGGGCTATTTCGGCAGCGTCGCGCGCCCCTCATTCCGGCCTCCGGCCTGACCGTCCCGCGATGCGTCTGCGGTTCTGCCGCAGCAAGCCGGGATGCGCAGGAACTCTTGGAGCTTATCACATGTGTCCGGTAGATTTCAGAACAATAACATCTGGTTATCGACGGGATAGTCGTCAAAATGCAGCAGCGCGTCGGTAACCAGTTGCTCGATTGGGATTTTCTCGAACATGTTGACCTCGATAATATTCAGCAGGAGATGTGGCGACGCCGGGAGATTCAGTCGTTTCTTGGCGATGATGACGATGAGATAGACGCAGACGGAGATCCAAATTTGCGACTTGACGGCGTTGATGGAGTTGCCGAAGAAATGCTTGATCGACAGGTTCTGCTTTATCCATTTGAAGAAGGTCTCGACCTGCCACCGCTTGCGGTAGATTTCGGCGATAGTGAGCGCCGGCAGATCGAAGCGATTGGTCAGGAAGACGAGAAACTTGTCGGTTTCGGAGTCGCGAAAGGAAACGCGGCGCAAGCGCTCTGGGTAGGCGAGTTTCGATTTTGGTGTCGCGAGCAAGATGCTCTGATCGCTGCGCAACCCAGTCGATTTGTCGACCTCGCGGGAGGCGACCCAAGTGTAGCGCAGATTGTCTTTGGCACGGATGACGAAGGAGACTTGGCTTTGGTGCAGCGATTGCAGTCTGGCGAAATCGAGATAGCCGCGGTCGACGACAACGATCGAGCCTGCTGGCCAGTGAATCAAGTCGAGCACATTGACGTCGTGCACCTTGCCGGTGGTGATATGGACGAACACCGGAATGGCACCGCGCAGATCGACAATGGTATGGGCCTTGACTGCCGCCTTGGTCGTGCGGAAGTCCGCCCAAGGGAACAGCGTCAGACACAGGTCGATGGTCGTGGAGTCCAACGCATAGAGCGGTTCCTTGAAACCCAGACCGATGTCCTCGCCTTGATGCAACTCGACCGCGATGGCAATCAACCGATGACCGAGCGCTTCGAACAATCGCCAGTCGCGTCGCTCGTTGGCATCGGCCAGGGTGGAGCGGGATATCTTGCCGCGAATTCCGATGTGGTAAAGCTTGGCGCGTTGCGAGTTCAGACAAGCCACCAGATCGCGCAAACCCTCGCGACGTGTGAGCTGCGAGTACGCGATGCAGAGAAAATGGTTCCAGGCCGAGAAGTGTCTGATGCCGTGATTCGATGCGAACCGATCGACCAGATGCTCGAAGTGACTGAATGGGACAAAAGCCAACAGCTGCGCGAAAACCGACTGGCCGCGATTCATGGCGTTGCCTCGTATGCCAAGAAAATTGGCAACGATACGGGACAAAAACCGTTTGCGATTTCAAATCGTCGGAATCGGGGATCACGCCAAAACCCGCGTCAGTATTGGGCTGCAGCTCAGTGACATCAAAATCTACCGGACATATGTGGGAGCTTATTTCAAAATGAGGGGATGCGTCCCCTCATGCTCCGTGCTCATGCCACACTCCCGCGGCGCATGCTGCCGCCGCCTTCGGGTGCGCCGTGGCCGCGCGAAATGGGTTCGGCCAGCGCCGCCGGCACCGGCAGATCGAGCAGGTGATAAAGGTGGGTAAGCTTCGCGCGGAACAACTGGTCGAAACTCGCCACCGCCGCGCCGGGGTTGTAGTCGCCGAACCACCAGAACCAGTCCGAGCCCTCGCAGTCGGCCAGCTGACGTTCGGCCGCATCGCGACGAACGGCATCCAGGCGTCCGCTCGCACAAACCAGGTCGAAGCTCAGTTTTACGGCACACAAGAGATCCCAGGCGCGGTTCTTGTCGCTTGATCCGATCCAGGTGGCGAAGTTGCCGTACACCCAGCTGCCGGCGAGCAGCCGCTCGAGCCGATGCGTTGCCGCTGGCGGCGAGGCCGGAGCCGCGGCGCTTGTGTTCGAAGTCTCGAGCAGGAACGCGGCATAGGTGCTCGGACGGATGAAGGCATGCGCTTCCAGCGCCTGATACAGCGAACTCAGAAAATAATAGCCGTTGTACGGGTAATGCTCCCAGGCGTTCTCGCCGTCGAGTATCACGCTCACCAGCGGCCGCTCGTCCTGCGGCGCCTGTGCCGCGATGTGCTCCAGTTCGCCGACGAAATTGGCTGCGGCGTCGCTGCCGTGCCAGTTCTTGTATTCGAAGCCGATCCGGTCCGACAGGCGGTCGTCGCGAAAGAACAGCGTTAGCTCCGGCGCTGCATCCAACCGGTAGGGGCGATAGAGGAAGTGCGATCGGGGCTCGGCCTCCCGCCCGGCCGCGCGCAGGCTGTTGGCGAGCACCTGCTCGCCGCTTGCGGCCCAGCCCAGGGCGTTGCCGCCAAGCACACGCAGCAGCCCTTCGGACACCGCCCCCTCGGCCGGCCACAGCCCGCGCGGGGCCGCGCCGAAACGGCGCGCATGGCTGTCGATCGCCGAGCGCAGCTGCGCCGTCACCCGGGCGCGGCCGCCGGGATATTCGGACGCCTCGGGCAGCAACGCGGTCGGCTCGGCCTCATGCGCCGACCGGAAG
>JAKAIH010000087.1 GCA_021825225.1 Pseudomonadota bacterium | reverse complement strand
GTTTGGCCGCGCCCGGCTGGAGCAGGAAGAGGTGAACATCCTGCGTGGGATGCTGAATTCGTTCGACAAAAATACTTGACCAATTAACTAGGGATTAGTAGAATAAACCCTCGGAGCGCATCAGCGAAATATTAATGTTTTGTCATAAATACAAAACATTAAAGCTGATTGTTGATAAATTAGATCAACATCGGTTCTGCGCTCAAGCGAACAGGAGGCTGGGCATTCCCAGACACGCTTATGTTCAACAGCATCCGTGAAGACATCGCCAGCGTATTCGATCGCGACCCCGCCGCGCGCTCTACCTGGGAGGTTCTGACCTGCTACCCGGGCTTCCATGCGCTGCGCATACACCGCATCGCCAACTGGCTTTGGCACAGGAACCTGCGCTGGCTGGGGCGGCTGGTGTCTCATATCGGGCGTTTCCTTACCGGGATCGAGATCCATCCCGGCGCCACCATAGGCCGGCGCTTTTTCATCGACCACGGCATGGGGGTGGTGATCGGTGAAACGGCTGAAATTGGGGATGACGTCACGCTTTATCATGGGGTGACGCTGGGCGGCACTTCCTGGAACAAGGGCAAGCGCCATCCGACCCTCAGGAACGGGGTGGTCATAGGCGCAGGCGCCAAAGTGCTCGGCCCGATAGTGGTCGGCGAGGGAGCGAAAATCGGCTCCAACGCGGTGGTGGTCAAGGATGTACCGCCGGGCGCCTCCGCAGTGGGAATCCCGGCGCGTTTCATACTCGACGAACAGGACAAGTCGCGCGAGGAAAAAGCGGCGAAACTCGGCTTTTCTGCTTATGCAGTGACCGCCAAGGCCGCTGATGATCCTTTGGCGAAGGCGTTGCAGGGCCTGCTCGATCACTCGATGGAGCAGGACCATCGCCTGGAGCAGTTGCAGCAGGAAATCGAAGCGCTCAAAGGGCGGGCCGAAGACGATCTGGCGGTCGCGGAGCGATTCGCTCCGGGCCGGCTGCGCCGCGCGGTGGATAAATAGTTGATCAATTCAGTCAGGTTTAGCTATACTTGAGCCTCCTTATCGGGTATTGAGCCGGAGACGAACATATGAGACTGACAACCAAAGGCCGATTTGCCGTAACCGCGATGCTGGATTTGGCCTTGCGCCATCAGCACGGGCCTGTGACCCTGGCTGGCATAGGTGCGCGCCAAAGCATTTCGCTGTCCTACCTGGAGCAGCTGTTCGGCAAGCTGCGCCGGCATGCGCTGGTCGAGAGCGTGCGCGGGCCTGGCGGGGGATATTGCCTGGCGCGGCCGACGGAGAAGGTCTCGGTGGCAGAGATCATCCTCGCGGTCGATGAGCCGCTGGATGCGACGCAATGCGGCGGTATGGAAAACTGCCAGGAAGACAAGCGCTGCATGACGCATAACCTGTGGGCCACGCTGAACGACAAATTGTACGAATACCTGAACTCGGTCACGCTGCAGGACCTCGTCAACGAGCAGCTTGCGAAGGGCGGCAATGTGACGGTGCTGATGGACCGGCGGCCGGCCGCGCGCAAGGTCGTTTCGCTGCCGGCCTGAGCCAAACGGATTCGATTGCGCAAAGAAGCATTCTGATGAAACTACCGATTTATCTCGATTATTCGGCGACCACGCCGGTCGATCCGCGCGTCGCGGCCAAGATGATTCCCTATCTCACCGAGAAGTTCGGCAATCCCGCCAGCCGTTCCCATTCCTATGGCTGGGAAGCCGAGGCGGCGGTGGAAGAGGCGCGCGCCCACGTGGCGGCGCTGCTCAATGCCGACCCCAAGGAAATCGTCTGGACCTCGGGCGCCACCGAGGGCGACAACCTCGCGATCAAGGGCGCGGCGCATTTCTACCAGGGCAAGGGCAAGCACATCGTCACGGTCAAAACCGAGCACAAGGCGGTGCTGGACACGGTGCGCGAACTCGAGCGCCAGGGATTCGAGGCGACTTATCTCAGTCCCGAGCCCAATGGCCTGCTCGATCTGGATAAGCTGAAAGCGGCGCTGCGCCCGGACACCATCCTGGTGTCGGTGATGATGGTCAACAATGAAATCGGCGTGATCCAGGACATCGCCGCGATCGGCGAGATCTGCCGCGCCAGGGGTATCGTGTTTCATTGCGACGCGGTGCAGGCTGCGGGCAAAGTCGGGATCGATGTGCAGAAGCTCAAGGTCGACCTGATGACCGTCACCGCGCACAAGGTCTACGGGCCCAAAGGCATAGGTGCGCAATATGTACGCAGGAAGCCGCGCGTGCGCATCGAGCCGCAGATTCACGGCGGCGGACATGAGCGCGGCATGCGCTCGGGCACGCTCGCCACGCACCAGATCGTCGGCATGGGCGAGGCGTTTCGCATCGCGCGCCTGGAGATGGCCGCCGAGAACGAACGCATCCGCGGCCTGCGCGACCGCCTGTGGCAGGGCTTGAGCGAAATCGAGGAAGTGCATCTGAACGGCGACCTCGAGCAGCGCATTCCCGGCAACCTCAACGTCAGCTTCAACTTCGTCGAGGGCGAGTCGCTGATCATGGGCATCAAGGAAATCGCCGTATCCTCGGGCTCGGCCTGCACTTCCGCCAGCCTGGAACCGTCCTATGTGCTGCGCGCGCTGGGGCGCTCGGACGAACTCGCGCATTCGTCGATTCGCTTTACCATCGGCCGCTTCAATACCGCGGAAGAAATCGATTTCACCGTCGGCCTGCTCAAGCGCCAGATCGCCAAGCTGCGCGAGCTGTCGCCGCTGTGGGACATGTACAAGGAAGGCGTGGACCTGAATACCGTGCAGTGGGCTGCCCACTGAATTCGTATCAAGAAGGAAAAAGGAACAGATATGGCGTACAGCGACAAAGTACTCGACCATTACGAAAACCCGCGCAACGTCGGCTCGTTTGAAAAGGGCGACGATGCGGTCGGAACGGGAATGGTCGGTGCGCCCGCCTGCGGCGACGTGATGAAGCTGCAGATTCGCGTCGGCACCGACGGCGTGATCGAAGATGCGCGCTTCAAGACCTACGGCTGCGGCTCGGCCATCGCCTCCTCCTCGCTCGTGACCGAGTGGGTGAAGGGCAAGACCCTGGAGCAGGCGCTGGACATCAAGAACACGCAGATCGCCGAGGAACTGGCGCTGCCGCCGGTGAAAATCCACTGTTCCATCCTGGCCGAGGACGCGATCAAAGCGGCCATCGCCGATTACAAAGCGAAGCACGGACAGGCCGCGGACGAGAACGCCGCCGCCCCGGCGCAGCGCGCTGCCTGAGGTTGCCATGCCCGTTACCCTGACTGAAAAAGCCGCCAAACACGTTTCCAACTTCATCGCCAAACGCGGCAAGGGCGTGGGCCTGCGCCTGGGCGTGCGCACCACCGGTTGCTCGGGCATGGCCTACAAGCTGGAATATGCCGACGACATCAATCCCGAGGACGCGCTGTTCGAAAGCCATGGGGTGAAGGTGATCGTGGACCCGAAGAGCCTGCCCTACCTGGAAGGCACCGAACTCGATTTCGCGCGCGAGGGGCTGAACGAAGGTTTCAAGTTCAAGAATCCGAACGTGAAAGACCAGTGCGGTTGCGGGGAAAGCTTTAACATCTAGGTTCTGAGCAGAAGGGTGCAAACGGCGCGAAGGACAGCGGGTCCGGGCGCACTTGCGCCGCAGACGTTCTTGCCCGCGCATGATCAATTTCCAGCAGAATCATTTCGAGCTGTTCGGACTGCCGCAGCGCTACCATTTGGACCTGACGCTGATGGAGCGGGCCTACCGCAGCATCCAGTCGCGGGTCCATCCGGACCGCTTCGTGCATGCGAGCGACGCCGAGCGCCGCGCCTCGATGCAATCGGCGACGCAGGTGAACGAAGCCTACCGCACGCTGAAAAGCCCGCTCGCGCGTGCGCGCTACCTGCTCGCGTTGCAGAGTGTGGATGTGGCGGACGAGAGCAACACCGCGATGCCGGCCGAATTCCTGCTGCAGCAGATGCAATGGCGCGAGTCGGTGGAGGAAGCGGCGAATCAACCCGAGGCGCTTGCCGAGCTGGGCGAGCGCCTTGCCCTTGAGATGAAGGATCGCTACGCCGAACTTGAGCGCCGCCTCGATGGCGAGCGCGACTATGCGCTGGCGGCCGAGTCGGTGCGCAAACTGATGTTCCTGGAACGCCTGCGCGAGGAAATCGGCGACGCCTTGGAGCGAGCGGACGCCTGATGGCCCTGTTGCAAATTGCCGAACCCGGCATGTCGCGCGCGCCGCACCAGCACCGGCTGGCGGTGGGCATTGACCTGGGGACCACGAATTCGCTGGTGGCGACGGTGCGCAGCGGCATCGCCGTGGTGTTGAACGATGCCGATGCCCGCGCGCTGCTGCCTTCGGTGGTGCGCTATTTCCCGGGCGGGGCGACGGCGGTGGGCTACCCGGCGCAGGCCGAACTCGCCTGCGACCCCAGGAACACCATCGTCTCGGTCAAGCGCTTCATGGGGCGCGGGCTGAAAGACGTCGCCTACGCCGAAAACTGCCCCTACGATTTTCTGGATACACCCGGCATGGTGCAGTTGCGCACCTGCGCCGGCGTGAAAAGCCCGGTCGAAATTTCGGCGGAAATCCTGCGCGCGCTGCGCGAGCGCGCCGAGGCTTCGCTGGCCGGAGAGTTGGTGGGCGCGGTCATCACGGTGCCGGCCTATTTCGACGATGCGCAGCGCCAGGCGACCAAGGATGCGGCGCGGCTCGCCGGCCTCGACGTGCTGCGCCTGCTCAACGAACCCACCGCGGCGGCAATCGCCTACGGCCTGGACAATGCGGCCGAGGGCGTCTATGCGGTGTTCGATCTCGGCGGCGGCACCTTCGACATTTCGATACTGCGCCTGTCCAAGGGCGTGTTCGAAGTGCTCGCGACCAACGGCGATGCGGCGCTGGGCGGCGACGACTTCGACCACCGCGTGTTCTGCTGGATCGTGGAGCAGGCGCGGCCGGCGCCGCTGTCGGACGAAGACACGCGCCTGCTGCTCACCGCGGCGCGCGAGGCCAAGGAACATCTGAGCGCGCACAGCGAAGCGCGCATCACTGCCAGGCTCGGCACCGGCGAACTGATCGATGTTACGCTGCCGCTGAAAACCTTCGCCGAAGTCACGCGCGCCCTGGTGCAGAAGACCATTGCACCGGTGAAGAAGGCGCTGCGCGATGCCGGTCTGGCGGTGGAGGAGGTGAACGGGGTGGTGATGGTCGGCGGCGCCACGCGCATGCCGCAGATACAGCAGGCGGTGGCAGAGCTTTTCAGGCAGGCGCCGCTGAACAATCTCGATCCGGACAAAGTCGTGGCGCTGGGCGCTGCGATCCAGGCCGATGTACTTGCGGGCAACCGCGCCGCAGGGGACGACTGGCTGCTGCTCGACGTGATTCCGTTGTCACTGGGCCTGGAAACCATGGGCGGGTTGGTGGAGCGCGTCATCCCGCGCAATTCCACCATTCCCTACGCGCGCGCGCAGGAATTCACCACCTTCAAGGATGGGCAGACGGCGATGGCCATCCATGTGGTGCAGGGCGAGCGCGAACTGGTTTCGGACTGCCGCTCGCTCGCGCGCTTCGAACTGCGCGGCATTCCGCCCATGGTCGCCGGGGCGGCGCGCATTCGCGTCAGCTACCAGGTGGATGCCGACGGCCTGCTGTCGGTTTCGGCGCGCGAGGCCACGAGCGGAGTCGAAGCCGCGGTCGCGGTGAAGCCATCCTATGGCTTGTCCGATGCGCAAATCGCGCAAATGCTGCAGGATTCGATCACCCATTCCGGCGACGACGCGCAAGCGCGTGCCTTGAACGAACTACGGGTCGAGGCGGAGCGCATGCTGGAGGCCGCCGCGGCGGCGCTGGCGGCCGATGCCGATTTGCTCGCGGCGCAGGAACTCGCTGACATCCGCGCGGCTCTGGACGCGCTTGCCGCAGTCGCTTCCGGCAGCGACCGCCGCGCGATCACGGCGGCGCTGGAACGCGTCAATCAGGTCACAGAGCCTTTCGCCGCGCGGCGCATGGATCGTTCGATCCACCTCGCGCTCACCGGGAAGAAGCTCGAAGACATGAACATCTGACCATGCCGACCATCACGGTATTGCCGCATGAGGAACTGTGCCCGGAGGGCGCGCTGTTCGATGCCAAGCCGGGCATGTCGATCTGCGACAATCTGCTGCAAAACGGCATCGAGATCGAGCACGCCTGCGAAAAATCCTGCGCCTGCACCACCTGCCATGTGGTGATCCGCGAGGGCTTCGAGGCGCTGGAACCGTCCGAGGAAAAGGAAGACGACCTGCTCGACCGCGCCTGGGGCCTGGAGCCGGATTCGCGCCTGTCCTGTCAGGCGCTGATGCCGGAGAACGACCTGGTCATAGAAATCCCCAAATACACCATCAACATGGTGAGCGAAGGCAGCCGCTAAGATGCGATGGACTGATACGACAGAAATTGCGATCGCGCTGTCGGAGCATCATGCCGACGTCGACCCGCAGTATGTGCGCTTCACCGATTTGCACCGCTGGGTGATGGAATTGGAGGGGTTCGACGACGATCCGAATCGCTCGGGCGAGAAGATTCTCGAGGCGATCCAGTTGGCCTGGATCGACGAAGCCGGCTAGCTGCTCTGAATCCAGGCTCGGGGCGGGCGGCGACACACTGGGGAGAAACGATGCGTAACGCGTTCTTGCACATCGGCGTGCTCACAGCCGCCTGTATCATGCCGCTGCCGAATGCGGCGGCTGGCTAGAGGTGGTCACGCCGTCGCAGACGTTTAGCGGTCCGCGCCTGCCGCAGCCTACCGAGGTGATGGACGTCGTCGCGATCCAGCGCGGCAGCGGCGATGCGAACCGGGTGATCCTGATCACCGGCCACCTCGATTCGCGCGTCTCCGACATCATGAATTCCGGCGGCGACGCTCCCTGCGCCAACGACGATGCGTCGGGCGCGGCGGGGACCGGGTGGCGTTTCTCGATCTGGGCTTCCCCGCGGTGCGCGTGACCGAGGCGCACGAGGACTATACCCACCAGCATCAGGATCTGCGCATCGAGAACGGCGAGCGCTAGGGCGATACGATCGAGTTCGTCGATTTCGACTATCTGGCTCAGGTGACGCGGCTGAATCTGGTTACGCTGGCCGCGCGGGCCGACGCGCCGGCGCCGCCTAAGGGGGTCCGCATCGAGGGCGCTGTAACGCCGAACACCACACTCAGCTGGCAGACGCAGCCCGGCGCGGCGGGCTATCGCGTGTGGTGGCGCGACACCACCGACCCGCAATGGAAATACAGCCGCTACGTCGCGGCCGATGCGGCGCAGCCGGACCAGCTGACTTTGAACAACGTCGTCATCGACGATTGGTTCTTCGGCGTTTCTGCCGTGTCGGCCGACGGCTACGAATCGCCGGTGGTGTTCCCCGGCAACCCCGGCGCGTTCTGAGTTCCCCCTCCCGGCGCTACCGCCCAGCAAGTCATCTGGGGCTTGCGCAATGCTGCGGATCCTTGTCTTGTGGCTGATATATATCATAGTATGATATTGTTACGGAGAATCGTGGCGTGGAGGAGGTCGCATGAAATTCCAGTTTCGCGTGACACTGATATTCGCAAATGCCGCTCTGGTTGCTGGGCTCGGCGCCGTCGGCTCGGTTGGGGCTCAGACTCTCCCGCAGGAGGGCAGGTATGAATGGACCAGTTGCTGGTCGGGCGTGGCCAACGCAATCCGGTTTTCCAAGACCCACTGGGGCATGAGCTTTGAAATGACCGGCACGATCGTCACCAACCCGCCGGGTACCCTGTTCGACCGGAACACTTTCCGCTGCGTGGGAACGCAGGCATCACTCGACGGGAAGGTTTCCGGCAGCAACGTGTGCGAGGCCATGGATCGCGACGGCGACGCGCGCTTGGCAAATTATTCGTTCAGGAGCGACGGAAAAGTCACCAAGGAATGGGTGGCCGGCACGGGAAAGTACAGAGGCATGGAGATGCGAAGCGCGGTCCTGGACCTGGGGCCGTTTCCGGCGATCAAGCCCGGGACGTTTCAAGGCTGCAACCACGAGACCGGCACCTACAAGCTGAAATAGACCGGTGTTGGAACGGGGCCGATTTGGTTTGCCTCCCCTTCGGGCGCGGGTTCGTACCTGTACGCGACGCAACCTCGGGCTCCAACTGACTGCCGCGGGCCGCGGCTGCGGCAACGGCAGGTCGCATCCAATCCGGCCGTGCTAGACTGAAATTCATCACGCTATTCCGATCACCAGACGGAGATGTCCACATGACCGGTGATGATCCCCTGCTTGCGAGCCAGCTGGTGGTGCGGGTGTGCCTGTTTCTCGTGGCCGCGATCGCCTTGTTCGGCGGAACGCTGCAAATGTTCCTGGGTCAACCGGACACCTCGCCACGCCTGGACAACGTGCATCGCTTCATGGCCGGCGTCTACCTTTCCACCGGAGTGATCAGCCTCTGGGCCGGCATCACCATCCGGCAACAGGGGACGCTGGTCTATCTGCTGGCTCTCGGCGTACTGCTCGCCGGCATCGGCAGGCTGATATCGATGGCCCGCGTCGGCTTGCCCAAACCGACCGCAGTCTGGCTGGGCTACCTTATTCCCGAGCTGACCCTGCCCTTTGTCATCGCCGTAGCGCATTACGCGAGCCATTAGCCAATCGATGAACTAGAATCAGCTTTACCGCGGCAACCTGTCGGCATATCCAGCATGGCACTGATCGAGTGGGA
>JAKAIH010000086.1 GCA_021825225.1 Pseudomonadota bacterium | reverse complement strand
GTCGAGGCACCCGCACCTGCACCTGCGCCCGCGCCTGCCGCCGACGCTGCAGCACCCGCTGCTGCGCCCGCTGCCGCAGATGCTGCACCGGCCGCTGCTGCTCCTGCTGCGCCCGCCCCTGCCGCTCCTGCTGAGCCGGCGAAGGAAGAGCCCAAGAAGTAAGCCTGCTGTTCGGGCAAAAAAGCCGGTCTTCGGACCGGCTTTTTTATTGTATTGACCGCCGCGCGTGAAACCGGCGCGGCTGGTTCAAATGCTCGTGCATAACGATGCGCTGTGGACCGAATAGCTGGTTCGGTCGCTCCGGCGTAGGCTGCACAGCAGCTCCCTAAACGATTTCGCGCCAGGCGAAGCCCTCATCCTGATCGGCCACGCCGATCCAGCCGGGCGCGCAGCCCATGACCTGCGCCAGCGCCTGGCAGGCGAGTTCCGGTGTGTTGTTGTGCTCGGACAGATGCGCCGCGATCAGGTGCTGCAAGCGGCCGCGATCGAGCGCAGCCAGGAGGCCGGCCGCACTCTGGTTGTCCAGATGCCCGAAACGGCCGGCGACGCGCGCCTTCAGCGCCGGCGGGTAATCCCCGCTCATCAACAGCTCGAGGTCGTGGTTGCATTCGAGCACCAGCGCATCGCAGCCGGAGAGCATGGCTTCGATATGACTGGTGGAAGTGCCGGTGTCGGTGAGCACACCCAGGCGATGCGCGCCGTCGGAGAACACGAAATGCGCGGGCTCGCGCGCGTCGTGCGGTACCGGAAAAGGCAGCAATTGCAGTTCGCCCACGGCGAACGGGCTGTGGCTGTCGACGATGTGGATCTGCGGCAGGGCCGACACATCCCCGGGCAGGGACTTCAGCGTGCCGTGCGTCAGCCACAGCGGCAATGCGTGTTTGCGCGCGAATTTGCACGCTCCGGCGGTGTGGTCGCTATGCTCGTGGGTGACAAGTATGCCGTCGAGATCGGCGGGCACGAGGCCAATGCGCGCGAGCCGGCGTTCGGTCTCGCGCACCGGATAGCCGCAATCGAGCATCAGCCGCGTGCGGCCCCGTTCGACGATAAGCGCATTGCCCCGGCTGCCGCTTCCCAGGCAGGCAAAGCGCATGCGCTATTTCAGCTGCTCGTGCAACAGCGAGAGTATGCGCCGGCCGGTTTCGGTATTGTCCTGCTGGCCGTCCTTGTCCAGCACCTGCACCTCGGCGGCGGTACCGGCCGATTTGACCAGGACGCGATACTGCTCGGCCTTGATCGGGGACTTGTCGCTCCTCCAGAACGCGAGCTTGGAGAGGAAACTCTTGTCCTTGCCGGGGCTGCGTTGTCCGTCGATCTGGGGATCGACATAACGAACATAGTAGAAGCCCTTGGAACGGTCGCGGTCTTCCACGGTAAAGCCCACGCGATCCAGGGCCAGGCCGACGCGGCGCCAGGCGCGGTCGAAGGCGTCATCCACCTGCAGGTAGCTGCTGCCATTGGCGGCACGCACAAGTTTTGCGCGCTCCAGTTTTTCGTCTCTGGCCGCGAGTTCCGATCTGGCGCGCGTATCCTCGACGCCGAAACGCACCATCAGCCGGCGCAGGAATTCCGCCTCCAGTTCCGGATCCGGCGGGCGCGGCTGCCAGACGGTCTGGTCCTTCATCTCCGAGGTATAGACTTCCTCCATGCCGCGATGGCTGATGTAAATCTCGGTCGTGCCAGGCGCGCTGCCGCGCTCCAGACGGGTGCGGAACTTGTCGCGCTCCCCGGTTGAATAAAGCGAATCGAGCACCTTCCCCAGCAGGTTTCGTATCGGACTGCTCGGAATCTTGGCCCGGTTCTCCGCCCAGTCGGTTTCCATCACACCGACTTCGGGATTTTCGGTCTTGATCAGGAAGCCCATACTCTGCCAAAACTCCTTCACCATCGGCCAGACCTTTTCCGGCGTCTCGGGCACCACCAGCCAGCGCTCGCTGCCTGCGCGTTCGATGTGCACCTTGGCCACGTTGGGCAGAACCTCCGTCGAGCCGGGGCGCACGACACCGCTGCGTTCGGCGTTGTAGGTGGACAGGGTCGCCGTTCCGTGCGGCGCAATGTCGGGCACGGCATAGCGGTCGTCGCGCGAGGGCGTCGTCAGATCGGGCGGGACTTCCAGCGGCGCCAGCTGCTTCGACTCGGACTTGTACTGGATTTTTTCGCCCTGGACCAGGTCCTGCATGCTGCTGCAGCCGCCCAGCAGTGCGAGCAGGACAACATAAACGGCATTACGCTTCATATGGCATTACCCTCGACTAATAGCGACTGACGCAATTGCCCCCAGGCGCGTGATTTAGGGGAGCACGAGCGGACATTTCCCCTCGACTTGTTCCCTACTCCAGGCGCTGGCCGTGTTTGAGCTGTATGCCGGCCTGGCGCATGGCTTCCCTGACTGTTTCATGAAAATTCGCCGACAGCGGCACCAGCGGCAGGCGGATGCCGGACTCGATCAATCCCATCTGCAGCAGCGCCCACTTGACCGGAACCGGATTGCCTTCGACGAACAACTTGGTATGCAGGCCGAGCAGGCGATCGTTGGCGGCGCGTGCCCGCGCGATATCGCCGGCCAGGGCCGCGGCGCACATCTCCTGCATCAGCCGCGGCGCGACATTGGCAGTGACCGAGATCACGCCCTGGCCGCCCATCAGCATCAGCGGCAGGCCCGTAGCATCCTCCCCGCTGTAGATCGCGAACCCCTTGGGCGCGCGCCGCAGCAGATCGCTGCCGCGCTCCAGGCTCGCGGTGGCATCCTTGATGCCGATGATGTTGGGGACCTGCGCCAGGCGCAGCACCGTGTCGTTTTGCAGGTCGGCGACGGTGCGTCCGGGAACGTTGTAAAGAATCAGCGGCAGATCGACCGCCTCGGCGATGGCGCGGAAATGCCGGTACATGCCCTCCTGCGTGGGCTTGTTGTAATAGGGCACGACCGACAGGCTGAATTGGGCGCCTGAGTGCTTGGCGGATTCCGACAATTCGATCGCCTCGGCAGTCGAATTGGCACCGGTGCCGGCGATGACGGGCACGCGCCCGGCGGCATGCACGACCGCGATGCGGATCAGTTCCTTGTGCTCGTCGAAATTCACCGTGGGCGATTCGCCCGTGGTGCCGACTACGACAATGCCCCGAGTGCCTTCGGCGATGTGCCAGTCGATGAGGCTCTTGAAGCGGCCGATGTCCAGCGACCCGTCTTCGAGCATGGGCGTGACAATGGCAACCAGGCTTCCGGTCAACATAAACGCAGTCCCGTGAGGAAAATGTTTAATTTTAACGCATTACGCCCGCCGTCGGGACAGATAAATACCCCGTGGCAGTACAAATCAGCCTCTAGCGCAACAAATCCAGCCCGCAGCTCTCGATCCCGCGGTCGACCGCGCAAATGCGCTGGATCACCGCCGGCTTGGGCAGCTCGACCTGGCCTTGTTCAAAAGCAAGCACCTGCATGCGGCCCTGCACCCATTGCAGCAGTTCGTGCGGACGCAACAGAAACTCCGGGTTAGACGGGCGCCCGAGCTTTTCGTTTCCCAGCGCGAAGGTTTCATAAATCAAAACACCCTGCGGGCGCAGGGCCGCCAGCAGGTCCGGCACCAGCGGCCGGTGCAGGTAATTGCTGACGACAATGCCGTCGAAGCGCCCGGCCTCGTACGGCCAGGGTGCGCCCTCCAGGTCGGCGCAACGGGTCCTGACGCGCGCAATCCCGGTGAGCGCGTCCAGGGATGCGCGGTCGCGGTCGACCGCCTCCACTTCGTAACCCAGGCTGGCCAGGTAGCGCGCGTGCCGCCCCTGCCCGCAGGCCAGGTCGAGCACCGCGCCGCCTGGCGCGATCAGGCGCGCGAAGCGGCACACCCAGGCCGAGGGCGCGAGCTGCTCATGCTGCCGCAGTTGCATCACCGCCTGTGCACTACCGTGCCGGCTCGGAAATCTCGATCAGGTTTCGATCCGGATCGCGCACATAGACCGAGCGCAGCGCGAAGCGCGCGCCGGTGCGCGCCACCGGCCCGAGTTCGATCGGAATATCGGCCGCGCGCAGCTGCGCGATCACCTCATCCAGCGGCCGGTCGGCGAGAAAGCAGATGTCGAGCGAGCCCGGCGTCGGATACGCGGCGTAGCCGTCGGTGACGGTGCCCTTGTCGTGAATGTTGATCTTTTGTTCGCCGAAGCGCAGCGCGCGGCGCCCCTCGCCGAAGCTTTCCAGCTTCATCCCCAGCACACGCGTGTAGAAATCGATGCACTTTTCCGCGTCGCGCGTGGTCAGCACCAGGTGGTCCATGCTTTTGATCATGTTTCGTTCAAGCTTCAAGTAGCCATGCGCAACGAGCGCCGTCGGGCGCGCCGCCTACGACCAGCTGCGACTCATGCCCCAATAGTGGTGCCAGCCGCCTCCGGGAATCATGCCCAACAGCACCGAAACGGCTGCCGCGATGAGCATAAGAATGATAACCGCCGGAATTGCAGCGATGGCCCACTTGACCATCAGCACCACCATCGACCAGAACGGAATCTTGATGTCGGTTACAACCACTTCGCGCCTGTCGTCTGCCATTCGGCTGATCCTCTAGATGTATCGCGAGATCATTGCTTCCAGGCCCGGTCCAGCGCTTCCTCGGCCTTGCCCAATCTCGCCTTGGCCTGCTGCTTCTTCTGCTCCGACAGGCTCGCTCTTTTCTGCTCTTCCTCGAACTGCTTCTTGAGCGGCTCCAGGGCTTTCCTGGTGCGCTCCATTTGCTCCACATCGGCCTTATGCTCGGCCTCGGCCTGTCGGTATTCCTGCCGCGCATACTGCACTGCGCTCTGCTCCACGGAAACGTCCCGGGCCGGCACCCGGGATGCCGCGGCGGCAAGGATCAAGGCGGCGATCAGCTGAAGGTTACGCATGCCAGCCCCTCACATAAAATCCGCGATGGCGACCGACGCCAAGGCCGGATCACACACCGCAGTTTAGTCCTGCCGCTGCGCCATTGCCAACGCCCGCCGCGCACCTCAGCGATCCGCGACGATTGGGCAAGCATGGCGAAGGGCTCGCCCGCATGCTGCCACGAACTATTGCGGCATCCCGGGCTGGCGTGCGCCGGGACAGCAAGTTGCGTCTGGTGCGCAAGCGCGTGATTTCTTGGTGCCCCGAAAACGAATCGAACGTTCGACCTGCCCCTTAGGAGGGGGCCGCTCTATCCACTGAGCTACCGGGGCGAGAGGCGCAATTCTATACGAAATCGGCCGCAGCTTCGCCTGCTACGCGCTGCGTGGCAGGCGTGTGCCGGCCTAGAGCACCAGCCTGGATCTCTCGCTCGGCGCTTCGCACACGACGTTCGAACCCAGGCGGTCCAGCGCTTCCCTGGTCTCCTTCAGCTTCAGGTCGATGTCGTCGTCAGTCTGATCCGGGTCGTGATGAAACAGATGCAGCCGCTTCACCTTCGCCCGCGCCGCGAGATCGGCAACCTCGCTCACACAGGAATGCCCCCAGTCGACCTTGCTCGCATATTCGTGGTCGCGATAGGTGGTGTCGGTAATGAGCAAGTCCGCGCCGCGCACGAAATTCGCGAGCCGCTCGACGTAAGCGCGGTCATAGCGCGGGTCGCTGGAGAGATAGAGTTCGTTGTCGGTGATGTAGCAGACCGAGCGGCCATGGCAGTTCAGGCGATAACCGAGGCAATAGCCCGGATGTTTGAGCAGGATCGTATCGATCCGCACCGAGCCGAAATTCAGGCTCTCCTCGCGCAGATCGCGGAACACCAGCCGCGCGCCGAACTCGCGGATGGTCACCGGGAAATACACGCTTTCCATCTGCGCCGCGATCGCGCGCTCTATGGTGAGGTCGCCCTGGTAGGGGCCGAACACTTCGATCTGGTTGCCGCGCACGTACAGCGGCCCGAAAAAGGGGATGGTGTTGATGTGATCCCAGTGCGTATGCGAGATGAACACCCGCGCGGACAGCCGCTGCACCTTCGTCGCCGCCAGGTGATCGGACAGCTGCTTGATGCCGGAGCCGCAATCGAACACATACAGCGGCTCACCGTTGATCTCGACGCTGACGCAGGGCGTATTGCCGCCATAGCGCAGCGCGCCCGCCCCCGGCACGGGCAGCGTTCCGTGCACCCCCCAGTAGCTCACCGTCACTTTCTCCGACAGGATCTCCGCGATCAGGCCCGGCAGCGTGTCGCGCTGGATCGGCTTGACGATATAGCCGTCGGCGCCGAGTTCCTTGGCGCGGCGGCGGTCGAAATCGTAGGATTTCGACGAGCACATGATGATCTTGATTGCAGCCAGATCCGGCCTGCTGCGGATCTCCCGGCACAGCTCGAAGCCGTCCATTTCCGGCATGATGACGTCGCTGATGACGCAGTCGGGCCGATCGACCGGGATTTCCCGCAGCGCCTGCACGCTGGAGGTGTAGGTCTTCACGCTGTGCCCGCCCTCTTCGAGCACCGCCTTCATCAGCTGCAGGATGATGGGGTCGTCGTCTACGATCAGGAACTTCATGGTCTTCTATTCTCGGCTGTCGTCCGGCGCCCAGGCATGGTTTGCGCGCAAGCGCAGCGCGACCAGCCGCACGCAAACGGCATCGTACTACATCGGCCGCTGCGGTGGTAATTTCGCGCCGCGCCCTGCGCTCGCATTGATAAATCAGGACAAAGCTGGTAGCTTGCCTGTCTCGCCCAGGGACAGGCGGCGAAGTAAAAAGCCGCTACGACAAACGACACCATGCAACAGGCAGCCGCGCCAGCTGTTCTCGATCCGGACGTAAGGCAGGCCCGGACCGCGGACGGAGCCCCCGCAGTGGAGCTGTCGGGCGCATGGGACATCCGCGCGCTCGAGACGCGCGCCCGATCGCTCAAGCTGCAGCTCAGGCAGTTCTCGACCGACCCGGGCAGCCATTGGAATCTGTCGCGCATCCAGCGCCTGGACCATATCGGCGCGCTGCTGATCTGGCAGGCCTGGGGCAAGCGCCGGCCGGCGCGGCTCGCGCTGGCGCAGGGCCACGAAGTATTCTTCTCCCATCTCGACTCCGCGGCGGCGGCCGCGCCCGCCGCGCCGTTCGACCCGCTGCGCCTGGTGCGCGCCCTGGGCGCGGCGCTGCTGCTCACGGCCGAACATCTGCGCGGCATCGTGCAGCTGCTGGGCCAGATCCTGCTCGATTCCCTGGTGCTGCTGCGCCATCCGCTGCGCGGGCCCTGGCGCGAGATTTCCGCGAGCCTGTTCCGCGTGGGCACGCAGGCGCTGGGCATCACCGCCCTGGTGGGATTCCTGATCGGCATCGTATTGTCCTACCTCTCGGCGGAGCAGTTGAAATCGGTAGGCGCCAACGTTTTCATCATCAACATCCTCGGCATCGGCATCATTCGCGAACTCGGCCCGGTGATCGCCGCAGTGCTGGTCGCGGGGCGCTCCGGTTCGGCCATCACGGCACAGCTCGGCGTGATGCGCGTCACCGAGGAGCTGGACGCGCTGTCGGTGATGGGCATTCCGCATACGGTGCGCCTGATCCTGCCCAAGATCGTGGCGCTCGCGATCGCGATGCCGCTGCTGATCCTGTGGACCTCGGGCATCGCGCTGACCGGCGGCGCCATTTCCGCCGACATGCAGCTCGGCATCAGCGTGCATTCCTTCATGACCGGACTGCCTGCCGCCGTACCGGCGGTCAACCTGTCGCTCGCCATGGGCAAGGGCGTAGTGTTCGGCGCGCTGATCGCGCTCATCGCCTGCCACTTCGGCCTGCGCGTGCAGCCGAACACCGAGAGCCTGGGCATAGGCACCACCAACTCGGTGGTCACCTCGATCACCGCGGTGATCATTGCCGACGCCATATTCGCGGTCATATTTGCCGACGTCGGCATCTCCCTGCTATGACACCGGTGATCGAAGTCGCCGGCCTGTGGACGCAATTCGGCGATCACGTGGTGCATCGGGACCTGAACCTCACGGTGATGCCGGGCGAAGTCGTGTCGCTGGTGGGCGGCTCGGGCAGCGGCAAGACCACGCTGATGCGGCAGATACTGGGCCTGGAGCGGCCGACGCGCGGGACGGTCAAAGTGTTCGGCATCCCGCTGCACGGATCGAACGCACAACTGCTGCACAAGATCCGCAAGCGCTGGGGCGTGTTGTTCCAGGAAGGGGCGCTCTACAGTGCGCTGTCGGTGTTCGACAACATCGCCCTGCCGCTGCGCGAGTTGCGCGCCTTCGACGAGGATTTCATCCGCGACATGGTGCTGCTCAAGCTCGACATGGTCGACATCGAACGCCGCCATGCGGCGAAGATGCCCGCCGATCTCTCCGGCGGCATGATCAAGCGGATTGCGCTGGCGCGCGCTCTGGTGCTGGAGCCCGAACTGGTGTTTCTGGACGAACCGACCGCCGGCCTCGACCCGGACCGCAGCGAGAGCTTCGTCAAGCTGATCCGCTCGCTGCATGAAACGCTCAACCTGACGGTGGTGATGGTGACGCACGACCTGGACACGCTGGTGTCGCTGTCGGACAAGATCGCGGTGCTGGCCGAGCAAAAGCTCATCGTCTACGGAACTTTGCGGGAGGCGATCGCGGTGCGACATCCGTTCATACTCAACTTTTTCCTCGGCGAGCGCGGCCTGCGCGCGCTGTCGGCGGTGGCTGCGACGATCAATCTGAACGGCAAACATTAGGCTTAGAGGCCATTTCAGTAGTGTCCGGACGTTAGTCGAATAGATTCAGTTGATTAACGTCAAAGGACTGAATGTCTTCGGTGCCAATGTTGTTAAGCAGTTGATCCAATGGAATTCTCTCGAACATGGTTAGGCT
>JAKAIH010000085.1 GCA_021825225.1 Pseudomonadota bacterium | reverse complement strand
TCTTCGACATCACCATCGTGATCGCCGCCGTCAGCGTCGTCTTCCCATGGTCCACGTGTCCTATCGTCCCTACGTTCACGTGCGGCTTCGTGCGCTCAAATTTTGCTTTTGACATGATCGTTCCCGTCTATTTCTTGTTGATAATTGCTTCGGCCACGGTCTTCGGCGCTTCGGCGTAATGCTTGAATTCCATGGTGTAGGTGGCGCGCCCTTGCGTGAGCGAACGCAGGGTCGTCGAGTAGCCGAACATCTCGGCCAGAGGCACCTCGGCGCGAATGGCCTTGCCCCCGGGCAGATCGTCCATGCCCTGGATGACACCGCGGCGCGAGGACAAGTCGCCCATGACGTCGCCCATCTTCTCTTCTGCCGTTTCTACCTCGACCGCCATGATCGGTTCGAGCAGCACCGGCGAAGCCTTGCGCATGCCGTCCTTGAACGCCATCGAGGCGGCCATGCGGAACGCGTTTTCATTCGAGTCCACTTCGTGGTAGGAGCCGTCGAACAGCGTCACCTTGACGTCCACCACGGGATAGCCGGCAAGCACGCCGGCCGGCAGCGTTTCCACCAGGCCGCGCTGCACCGCCGGGATGTATTCGCGCGGCACCGTGCCGCCCTTGATCGCATCGACGAATTCGAAACCCTTGCCCGCAGGCTGGGGCTCGACCTTGAGCCAGACGTGGCCGTACTGACCGCGGCCGCCGGACTGTTTGATGAACTTGCCTTCAATCTCTTCGCAGGTGCGCCGGATGGTCTCGCGGTAGGCGACCTGGGGCGCACCGACATTGGCTTCCACGCCGAACTCGCGCTTCATGCGGTCGACGATGATTTCCAGGTGCAGCTCGCCCATGCCTGAAATGATGGTCTGGCCGGTTTCTTCGTCGGTGCGCATGCGGAACGAGGGGTCCTCCTGCGCCAGGCGGTTCAGGGCCACGCCCATTTTCTCCTGGTCGCTCTTGGTCTTCGGTTCCACCGCAACGTGGATCACCGGCTCCGGAAACACCATGCGCTCCAGGACAATGATGTGCTTGGGATCGCACAGGGTTTCGCCTGTGGTGACGTCTTTCAGGCCCACGGCAGCCCCGATGTCGCCTGCGCGCACTTCCTTGATTTCAGCGCGCTCGTTGGCGTGCATCTGCAACAGGCGGCCGATGCGTTCCTTCTTGCCGCGCACCGTGGTGTAAACGGTGTCGCCGGAGTTGAGCACGCCGGAGTAGACGCGGAAGAACGTGAGCTGTCCGACAAAGGGATCGGTCATGATCTTGAACGCGAGCGCGGCAAACGGCTGCTCGTCGTCAGGAGTACGCGCGTCCATCTTACCGCTGTCGTCCTCGCCCTTGACCGGAGGAATATCCGCCGGCGCCGGCATGTATTCAACCACGGCGTCCAGCATCGCTTGCACGCCCTTGTTCTTGAACGCCGAGCCGCACAGCATCGGCGTGATCTCGCTCTTGATGGTGCGCAGGCGCAGGCCTTTCTTGATGTCCGCGACCGACAGGTCGTGGCCTTCAAGATACTTGTTCATCAACTCATCGTCGGCTTCAGCGGCGGCCTCGACCATTTTCTCGCGCCATTCCTTGGCCTCGGCGAGGAGCTCCGCCGGGATGTCGCGCATATCGAATTTCATGCCCTGCGTCGAATCATCCCAGTAGATCGCCTTCATCCGCACCAGGTCGATCACGCCTTCGAATTTCTCCTCGGCCCCGATCGGCAGCTGCAGCGGCACCGGATTGGCCTTGAGCCGGGTCTTCATCTGCCCGTGCACCTTGAGGAAGTCAGCGCCCTGGCGGTCCATCTTGTTGACGAACGCAAGCCGCGGCACCTTGTACTTGTTCGCCTGGCGCCACACGGTTTCGGACTGCGGCTGCACCCCGCCCACGGCGCAGTACACCATGCACGCGCCGTCGATCACGCGCATCGAACGCTCCACCTCGATGGTGAAATCGACGTGCCCCGGAGTGTCGATGATGTTGATACGGTGCTCCGGAAAGGACAGATCCATGCCCTTCCAGAAACA
Organism: Pseudomonadota bacterium; assembly: GCA_021825225.1. Taxonomy (GTDB): domain Bacteria; phylum Pseudomonadota; class Gammaproteobacteria; order Burkholderiales; family SG8-39; genus 2-12-FULL-64-23. Next base: position 6,815 of record JAKAIH010000085.1, on the reverse strand, counting down.
AGTGGTGGCCGCCGAGGTGATGGTAATGCCGCGCTCCTGCTCCTGCTCCATCCAGTCCATGGTCGCAGCGCCGTCGTGCACCTCGCCGATCTTGTGGTTCACGCCGGTGTAGAACAGGATGCGTTCCGTGGTCGTGGTCTTGCCGGCGTCGATGTGAGCGCTGATGCCGATGTTGCGATATCGTTCGATTGGGGTTTTGCGTGCCACGGTAAGAACCTTAAAAACCTTTGACTGCCTGGGTGCGGCTGCCAGAAATATGTCTGGACGGGCCGGTCAGTGCGGGCAGTGAGTTAAGACGAAAATTCCGTTTGTATTCCCTGAAGTACTGTGCGCCTAGAAGCGATAGTGCGCGAACGCCTTGTTCGCTTCCGCCATGCGGTGCACTTCGTCGCGCTTTTTCATCGCGCTGCCACGGCCCTCTGCCGCCTCCAGCAACTCGTTCGCGAGGCGCAGGTCCATCGACTTCTCGCTGCGCTTTTGCGCCGCCTCGCGCAACCAGCGCATCGCCAGCGCCACACGCCGCACCGGACGCACTTCAACCGGCACCTGGTAGTTGGCACCGCCGACGCGGCGGCTCTTCACCTCGACCATGGGCTTGACATTGGAGACCGCCTGGCCGAACACCTCGATCGGGTCCTTGCCGGACTTCGTCTTGATCGCGGTAAACGCGCGGTAGATGATGCTCTCGGCAACCGATTTCTTGCCGCGCGTCATCAGCACGTTGATGAACTTGGCAACGTCCTGATTGCCGAATTTCGGATCCGGCAGGATGTCGCGCTTGGGAACTTCTCTGCGTCGTGGCATGTTCGTCCTCTACTCGTCGGTCCGCGCCAGGCGCGAGCCCAGGTAAAGCCGCTAGGCGGCTTTGGGTTTCTTGGCGCCGTACTTGGAACGGCTTTGCTTGCGGTCCTTCACACCCTGCGTATCCAGGCTGCCGCGCACCATGTGATAGCGCACACCCGGCAGGTCTTTCACCCGGCCGCCGCGGATCAGCACCACCGAGTGCTCCTGCAGGTTGTGGCCTTCGCCGCCGATGTAGCTGATGACTTCGAAGCCGTTGGTAAGGCGCACCTTGGCCACTTTGCGCAACGCCGAGTTCGGTTTTTTCGGGGTGGTGGTGTACACACGCGTGCATACGCCGCGTTTTTGCGGCGAATTGCCAAGCGCAGGTACCTTGCTCTTGGCTTTGGTGCGCACGCGCGGGGTGTGCACTAACTGATTGATTGTTGGCATTTTTTGACGTTCCGAAATGAAATCGGGACGACCGATTTACGTCTGGCCGCCCCGGGTATCGCAAAGAGGCAGGATTATACAAACAAAATCAAGGACGAGTCAACAAGTTAACGCCTCTGACGTGCGCCCCGGGGCTCGCGGCCGATTCGAGTCAGCCCGAAGTGCTGGCCAGAACACTCGGCTTGAGGCCGGCGGCCGCTCCTCAGCCGGCTTTGGCCCTGCTCCCGCGCACGAGCGCAAGCGTGGCGCGCGCGTGCAGCGCAATCATCAGCTCCTCGTTGGTCGGCAACACCCAGGCGGAAGCGGGACTTCCCGGGCGGCCGATGCGCGGACCCGCCGGCCGCATTGGCATTGTCGTCGATTTCGATGTCGAGCCAAGCGGCAGCGCGGCACACGCGTGAGCGGATCGACGGCGTGTTCTCGCCGATGCCCGCGGTGAACACCAGCGCATCCAGCGCGGCGGCAAGGGAACCGAGCTCGCGTACGATGCGGTAGATGAACAGGTCGACAGCCTCCGTCGCACGCGCGTCGTGGCTGGCGAGCAGCGCGCGCATGTCGCGCGAAATGCCGCACACGCCCAGCAACCCCGACTCATGATGGAGCAGCTTATCCAGGCTGCGCCGATCCATGCCCTCGTGCTCGAGCAGGTATGACAGCACGCCGGGGTCGATTGCGCCGCAGCACCGAGGTCGCTTTCGGCGAGCGTGGCACCGCTCGCATCGCGCGCGCTGAAGCACGGCGTGGTCAAGATGCCTTCGATCTGGCCGCGCAGGGCAAGTTGCGGAGAGTGCTCCTCGCGGTCGGGAAACACGGAGAATTTCAGGCTCGATGAACCTGCGTTCAATACCAGGATCGCGTCAGTCAGCGCGGCTTGCCAGCAGGCGCGCGCCCTCGCACCGCTCGCGTTTTTTCCGGCTGGCGGCAGAGGCAAAACCAGCTGTACGTCGGAGGTGCGGCTGCAGCTCATATCCATGCGTACAGGCAAACCCGGGGGCGCGATAGCTCTTGACTCGGACGCGTCGATTGTGCGAATGTCCGGCGCGAGCATCCTGCGCATTACCTCGAATACTGCGCCCCGATTGACGACCCCATTTGATTCTGATTCCGATCAACAAAAGGATTTCCCGTGACTAGCGCATTATTTCAACCCATCAAACTGCGTGAGCTCCAACTTTCCAACCGCATCGTGGTCTCGCCCATGTGCCAGTATTCGGCGACCGGGGGCAATCCCGGCGACTGGCATTTGATCCATTTGGGCCAACTCGCCCTGGGCGGAGTCGGGCTGCTATGCATCGAAGCGACTGCAGTGGAGGCGATCGGCCGCATTACACCCGCCTGCCTCGGCCTTTACTCGGACGAAAACGAAAGCGCGTTTCGCCGTCTGCTGGGCGCGCTGCGACATCATGCCGACACGCCGCTGGCGATCCAGCTCGCTCACGCCGGACGCAAGGCGTCGAGCCATGCGCCTTGGGACGGCGGCAAGCTGATCGCGCCCGAGGCCGGCGGCTGGGAGCCGATCGCCCCCTCTGCTGTGCCGTTTTCGCCGTCCGAGCCACCGCCACGGGCAATGAATGCCGCAGATCTCGCGCGTGTATGCGAGGCGTTCGTGCAGGCGACGCTGCGCGCCGTCCGGCTCGGCATCGATGCGATCGAACTGCATGCCGCGCACGGCTACCTGTTGCATGAGTTTCTCTCGCCTCTGTCCAATCGGCGCAGCGACGCTTACGGCGGGTCGCTGGAAAACCGCATGCGCTTTCCGCTGGAAGTGTTCGCCGCGGTGCGCAAGGTCTGGCCAGAGGCAAAACCACTCGGAGTGCGCATATCGGCCAGCGACTGGATCGAAGGCGGGTGGGACTTGGCGCAGTCGATCGAGTTCGCACGGCGGCTGAAAGCACTGGGCTGCGACTGGATCGACGCATCCAGCGGCGGTCTGGCGCCGGGGCAAAAAATCACGCTCGGCCCCGGCTATCAGGTGCAATTTGCCGAGGCGATCCGCAAGGAAGCTGGCATCCAGACGATCGCCGTGGGACTGATCACCGAGCCGAAACAGGCTGAAGACATCATCGCTTCCGGTCGCGCCGACATGGTCGCACTCGCCCGCGGCGTGCTGTACGAGCCGCACTGGGCCTGGCGGGCCGCCGCAGAACTTGGCGGGGAGCTGAGCGCGCCCAAGCAATACTGGCGGGCCCCGCCACGCGGCGCAGAAGCGATTTTCCGCGGCGCCCACGTCGGCCAGCGTTGAGCGCGGCGCGGTGCGCCGAGACGCACCGCAGTGCCGCGAGCACAGAGCAACCGCGGCGAATGCACGCCGCAAACGACAAGGCCGGCATTTGCCGGCCTTGTCGTTGATACAGCCAGCCGGGACCTAGACGCTTTCTTCCGCCGCCTGGGCTTCGCCCCCGCCCTCGCCCTCGCCTTCGGCGAGCACCGGCTCGGGCGCCGGCGCCGGGGTCTTGCGCACCTTGTGGTAGGCCATGCCCGTTCCCGCCGGGATCAGGCGTCCGACGATGACGTTCTCCTTCAAGCCGCGCAGGTCGTCCTTCTTGCCCATGATCGCGGCCTCGGTGAGCACGCGGGTGGTTTCCTGGAACGACGCCGCCGAGATGAAGGAATCGGTCGACAGCGAAGCCTTGGTGATGCCAAGCAGCATGTAGCTGAAGGTCGCCGGCTTCTTGCCTTCGGCCTCGACTGCTTCGTTCTCCTTCAGCACATCGGCGCGCTCCACCTGCTCACCCTGGATGAAGCGGGTATCGCCCGCGTCCTCAACCTGCACCCGGCGCAGCATCTGCCGCACGATCACCTCGATGTGCTTGTCGTTGATTTTCACGCCCTGCAGGCGGTACACGTCCTGCACTTCGTCGGTGATGTAGCGCGCGAGCGCCTCGACGCCCTGCAGGCGCAGGATGTCGTGCGGATCGGCCGGGCCGTCGACGATGAACTCGCCCTTGTTCACCACTTGCCCGTCGTGCACCATGACGTGCTTGTCCTTGGTGATCAGGAACTCGTGGGCCACGGCCTCCGGGTCGGTGATGACCAGGCGCTGCTTGCCTTTGGTGTCCTTGCCGAACGAGACCGTGCCGGTGACTTCGGCCAGCATGCCCGCGTCCTTCGGCGAGCGCGCCTCGAACAGTTCGGCCACGCGCGGCAGACCGCCGGTGATGTCGCGCGTCTTCGAGGTTTCCTGCGGTATGCGCGCCAGCACCTCGCCCACCTGCACCTGCTGGCCGTTCTTCACCGTGATGATGGAGCCGACCTGGAAGGTGATATTGACCGAGTGATCGGTGCCGGCGATCTTGACCTCTTCGCCCGCTTCGTTGATGAGTTTCACCTGCGGGCGCAGGCCCTTGCTGGCACTGCCGCGACGCTTCGGATCGATAACCACCAGCGTGGATAGCCCGGTGATCTCGTCGATCTGTTTCGCCACCGTCGTGCCCTCCTCGACGTTCTCGAATTTCACCGTGCCCGCATATTCGGTGATGATAGGACGGGTGTGCGGATCCCAGGTGGCGAGCACCTGCCCCGCCTTGACCGGCTTGCCGTCGGTGGAGGTGAGAGTCGCGCCGTAGGGCACCTTGTGCCGTTCGCGCTCGCGCCCGTTGTCATCGGTGATCATGATTTCGCCGGAGCGCGAAATCGCAATCTTCTCGCCCTTGGCGTTGCTGACATAGCGCATCTGCGCGGTAAAGCGCACCGTGCCGTTGGACTTCGCATCCACCTGGCTCGCCACCGCAGTACGCGAAGCAGCACCGCCGATATGGAAGGTGCGCATAGTGAGCTGCGTGCCCGGCTCGCCGATCGACTGCGCGGCAATCACGCCCACCGCCTCGCCGATATTCACGATCGGGCCGCGGCCGAGATCGCGGCCGTAGCACTTGGCGCACAGGCCATGGCGGGTGTCGCAGGTGAGCGGGGTGCGCACCTTGACCTCGTCGATGCCGAGCGACTCGATCATGTCGACTTCTTCTTCGTTCAACAGCGTGCCGGCCGGATACAGCGGATCCTGGGTTTCCGGATGCATCACCTCAGCCGCGCTGACACGACCCAATATGCGCTCGCGCAGCGCCTCGACCACCTCGCCGCCCTCGACCAGTGCCTTGACCACGACGCCGTTCGACGTGCCGCAATCGTCCTCCCGCACCACCAGGTCCTGGGTGACGTCCACCAGACGGCGTGTGAGGTAACCGGAATTGGCGGTCTTCAACGCGGTATCGGCCAGACCCTTGCGCGCGCCGTGGGTCGAGATGAAGTACTGCAGCACGTTCAGGCCTTCGCGGAAGTTCGCCGTAATCGGCGTCTCGATGATCGAGCCGTCGGGCTTGGCCATCAGGCCGCGCATGCCCGCAAGCTGGCGAATCTGCGCCGCCGAGCCGCGCGCGCCGGAATCGGCCATCATGTAGATCGAGTTGAACGATTCCTGCCGCACTTTCTTGCCCTTGCGGTCGGTGACTTCCTGGTGCGATAACTGCTCCATCATGGCCTTGGCCACTTGGTCGCCGGCGCGGCCCCAGATGTCGACCACCTTGTTGTAGCGCTCGCCCACGGTCACCAGACCCGAGGTGTACTGCTGCTCGATTTCCTTCACTTCCGAATTTGCGTCGGAAATCAGCTTGTCCTTCTGCTGCGGCACCAGCATGTCGTCGACGCAGATCGAGATGCCGCCGCGCGTGGCGAACGCAAACCCGGCGCGCATCAGCTTGTCGGCGAAAATCACCGTCTCGCGCAGTCCGCAGCGGCGGAACGATGCGTTGATGAGCTTGGAAATCTCTTTCTTCTTCAGCGCCTTGTTGATCAGCGCAAACGGCAGTCCCGGCGGCAGAATTTCCGACAGCAGCGCGCGTCCGACGGTGGTCTGATAGCGCGTGGTCTTCTCGATCTTCTCGCCGGTCTCGGTCAAATCATATTCGCGGATGCGCGCCGTGATCATGGCGTGCAGCTCGACTTTGCGCGTCTCGTAGGCGCGCGTAAGCTCGCCCATGTCGGCGAAAACCATGCCCTCGCCCAAGGCGGCGATGCGATCGCGCGTCGCATAATAAAGGCCCAGCACGATGTCCTGCGAGGGCACGATGACCGGGTCGCCGTTAGCCGGCGAAAGAATGTTGTTGGACGCCAGCATCAGAGTGCGCGCTTCCATCTGCGCCTCCAGCGACAGCGGCACGTGCACCGCCATCTGGTCGCCGTCGAAGTCGGCGTTGAACGCCGCGCACACCAGCGGATGCAGCTGGATCGCCTTGCCCTCGATCAGCACCGGCTCGAATGCCTGGATGCCGAGGCGGTGCAGCGTGGGCGCGCGATTGAGCATCACCGGGTGCTCGCGGATCACCTCTTCGAGGATATCCCACACCACCGGCGTTTCGGCCTCGACTTCGCGCTTGGCCGCCTTGATGGTCGTGGCGATGCCCTGCAATTCGAGCTTGTTGAAGATGAACGGCTTGAACAGCTCCAGCGCCATCTTCTTCGGCAGGCCGCACTGGTGCAGCTTCAGTTGCGGACCGACCACGATCACCGAGCGGCCGGAGTAATCGACGCGTTTGCCCAGCAGGTTCTGGCGGAAGCGCCCGCCCTTGCCCTTGATCATGTCGGCG
>JAKAIH010000084.1 GCA_021825225.1 Pseudomonadota bacterium | reverse complement strand
AAAGGGAAACCAGCCGCTGAAGCGCTTCGAAGCGAAAGTGGACCGGGGCCGCCTGCTTGCGTACTGGTAACGTTCCACGTAAAAACAGTTTTATGGTAATATGGGAAACATGAAAACCACGCTCGAATTGCCGGATGAACTGATGCGCCGCGTCAAGCTGCGCGCGGTTCACCGCAACCAGAAGCTGAAGGATGCGGTCGCGCAACTGCTGGAGGCCGGCATTGCAGCGCTGCCGGCTACCGAGCCGTCCGCGCGCCCACCCAGGCCGGTGCGACTAAAACGGCAAGCTCCGCTGACCATCGACGATATCGAAGCGGCCATAGCCGCGGGCCGCGATTAGCCGACTCCACCGAATGGTCGTCGTCGATACGAATATCCTCGCTTACCTGCTGATAGAAGGCGATCGCACCAAGCAGGCGCAGGCTTTGTTCGCGAAGGATTCCGACTGGCGCAGCGAAGCCTTTCTCCTGGTCGAATTCAGCAACATACTGGCGACCTACAGGCGCATGCATGCCCTGAGCAGCCAGCAAACGGAGTCCTTGCTTGCCGAGGCTGCGAGACGCGTGCGCGAGCTGCTGAGCATCCCGAACTTGCGCGCCCTGCGCTGCGCGGAGCGATTTGAGGTGTCCGCGTACGATGCCCGCTTTCTCGCTGTGGCGGATACGCTGGGCACGAAACTCGTGACTGAAGATGCGAAACTGCGCACCGCCGCGCCCGACCTGACGCGCTCGCTTGCGCAAGCGCTCGCCGCGTGATCGGGTTAAGGTGTTGCTTGAGTTGGAGGCGATAAGCCCGCAACTCGAGTCCTCGCACGGTACTCCAACCGACGGCAGATTATAGTGGTTCGGTGCGCGAAACCGCGAGCACGCAACAAGTTGCCTCGACTCGGATTTCGATGTGTCGGCCCGAAAAACGGTTACTCTGACCGGAGTTTTCGCTTTATTCGCCAGCGGTCGGCTGCGGGAGACGAGATGTTTGAGAATCGAAGACTAACAGATGGTACTCATCTGCTGATCGATCCAGAGTATGTAAAGAAATCCCTCGCCAGATCTCGTTCAGGACGCCGGGAGAAACCGAAGTATTGCACCGCTACACGCGAACCTGTGACACATAGCTTTGATTTCATAGTCCAGAATAAAGGGATGAAGATGCCCGGGACAGAGTGGCACGATGTCTTCCACGCTATCGTCCCCGTTCCGGCTTCTTCAGGCACCCGAGTTTGACGCGATTGTCGGCGGGGGCGCTTTAGCGGTTGGCACCATGAGCGACCCTATTGCGCGCAACCTCTTTAAGAACTTTCAAACCCGCATCCGCGAGCGGGGTGAACACTGTGCCTTTATCTGCTCTGGCGCAGTCGAGATGACACTGGCCGGTGCAATCGGCCAACAATCGCGGGCCGCATTATTTCCGCTATGCCTGAAACGTGCCACTCTTCAGGCGAGCGGCGCAAATGACAAAGTCACAGTGCAGGACGATGAAGTCTGGCAGTTCAATCCGGTATTGGAGGCACATCTTCAAGGGTTCGGATTTCATGTACCAGCAGGGTTGGCTGACAATCCAGGCGAAGCCACCAACTGGGTCAAAGCCCAATTGGGAAATCGTGCGTCGCAAGTTAAGACCGAGAGCTATATCGGCCTTTTCAGCAGCCAGCAGATGGTTGTACAGGCGCGACTGAAGGACCATCCCCTCCGGCAAGCACTGGCCCGCAATCCGGTGGTGAGGTCGAAAATTGACGGTAGCAAGGTACAGCCTGTCGAGCTTGGTGAGACTACGGACGAGGGCCTGGAGGAAGTCAAAGCACCAGCGCGCCAGGCGCCTCTACCCAGGCAGCGATGGTCTCCTCGGCCGCGGCAGGATCGCCCCGATGCACGCGCAGCAGTGAGCCCGCGGCCTCGCGCCAATGCGTGCTGCCGGCCGCGGCGGCCTCGCGCAGCGCAGCCGTGCTCCCGGTCTCGCGCCAGCTGCGGTAGGCCTGCGCCAGCAGCGGAAACAATTTCTCGCGCACGCCTTCGAAGTTGGCGAAATAGAAGTGGATCGAGCCGGACGCCTCGCACTCGATCAGGCGCGGCAGCGTCGACAGGCAGTCGGCCAGATTGTCGCGCAGCGCGCGCGCCAGGATTTCGGCGCGCCGGCCGGTGAAGGAGGCGATGAGTTCCCGCCACGCGGGGCCGAGCAGTCCCTCGGCCATGGCCTCCCCCAGTTCATGCAGGACCAGCGTCTCGCCCTGCTCGTCGGCCATGCGCTCCAGCGCCCGTTCTGCATCGGCGGCAAAGCCGTAGAACTCCAGCGCCGACTTCAGCGCGCCTTCGGCCTTGCGCACGCCCCAGATCTCGATCTTGTCCCACAGCCAGCGGCGCAGCGCGTCGCGGCGCAGGAATACCGCGCCGCCCTGCAGCACCGCGGGCGGCGCGCTCAGGTCGCGCGCGTACTCGCAGCCTGCGACGAACAGCGTGAGCCCCTGCCTCTGTTCGCGCCGCTCCAATTGCGCCAGGAAAAAATGCGGCTTGCCGAAACGGCCGTAGCCGCCGCCATAGACCAGACCTTGCGGCGCGAGCGCTGCATTGACCGCCTCGACCTCGAACGCTTCGTAGTTGCGCCCGCCCAGCGGCAGCGGCTCCAGTGCCTGGTCCTGCAATCCGTCCCACAGCGCCTCGCGCTGCGAAATCCAGCTGCCGAGCTCCTTTCGCGGCAGCGGCTGCGCCAGCGGTACTTCGCGCTCCCAGCGGTAGAACTCGCGCATGTCCAGCAGGTAATTGCACAGGCTCGTCTCGCGCGCATGGCGCGCGTCGGCGATATCGCAGTTGCGCTGCACGCTTTGCACCAGCTGCGGAAAATCGGGAAAAGGCCTCATGTCTTCGAACTGCGCCGCCGGATCTGCCAGGCGGCAACGGATTGGACTATGGTGGAGTAAGGCAGGTTCTCCAGACCGCCGAATGTCTCCGCGCAGGCGCGCACGAGCTCCTGCACATCGTCGACCGCAGGTCTCGATCCCGCCTGACGGGAGAGTGCCTGCGGGTCGACTGAATAATTTTCTTCCGCACCGGCCGCAGCCGCAACTGCCGCGGCCGCCTGCCGTACACCCTGCAGGCCGCCGCATTGCAGCTTCATCTCGAGGGCGTGGGGCAACTGCCCTTCGGCCTGCGTCAGCTTCAGCGCGAACGCCGACTTCTGCCGCAGCAGGCCGCGCAGCGCCACGCACCGCTCCCGCGCCCCCGGCGCGCTGCAGGCCACTGCCTCGCGCTCGGCGATGTTGCGACGTTCGGCCAGAGAGCAGGCACAGCAGCGCGCAAGCAGCGCCTTTTCGAACGCACAAGGCTGCGGGTTCATCACCCCGCGCGCTCCGCCGAACGCCGCTTCGTCCATCGCCCGCGCTCAGTCGTCGGCGGGATTGGGCTGCGCCGCGCGCACCTGGGACAGCAGGTCTTCGGCATGCAGCTCGCTGTCGGCGAATATCACCTTGATCGCGCCCTCCGCGCCGGCGGCGCCTTCGGCACGCAGCAGCTTGGCGCGCGCCGAGGCGGCGCCGAAGGCGGCCTGCTGCTCCAGCATCTGCAGCTGGCGGATGGGAAAGTTGGAAATCCTGTAAATGTAATAGGGCATGGTCAGTCCCGGCAATCGGCAGGCGAAGGAAATGCGCGCGCCGCAGCGCGCCTTGCATCGGCCATGGTAATGCAGCGCGCCGCCCATGGCGAAACGAACGCTTTAATCGGCCGCCTCAGGCAATTTATCGGCGCGCAAGCTGCCGGCATCCTCCCCTCAGACGACGGCGAGCGACAATTGCGCCTCGGGGAAGCCGCGTTCGCGCAGCGCGCTCGCAGCGGCTTCGACGAAGGGCCCGGCCCCGGCCAGATAGATGTCGAACGCGGCGAGGTCGGCGTGGTCAGCGGCTACGCGGCGCAGCAGCTCCGGCGCGCCGCCCTGCTCCGCGGTTACCGGCACATAGGTGAAATTGTCCAGCGCACCGGCCCAGGAACGGCACAGGTTGGCGAGGTAGTGTCCGGATGGCCCGGTAGCGAGCCAGTACAAATGCAGCCGCTCCGACACCTCCAGCGCCATGGCGTGCTCGATCAGGCTCTTGACCGGCGCAAAGCCGGTATCGCAGGCGAGGAACAGGATGGAGCGCGGCGACTCCGCATGCAGCACGAAGTCGCCCCAGGGGCCGAACAGCGTCACCGGGTCGCCGGCCTTCAGCGAGGAAAATACCGTTTTGGCGAAACCATCCTCCGCCTTGCGCGCGACATGGAAATGCAGATTGCGGTCGTCGCAGGGGCAGCTCGCGATCGGCAGCTGCGCCGAGGCTTCGCCCGCGGAGAGCGTAAGGTTCTGCCCGGCCAGGAAGCGCAAGCGCTTGCTGCGCGGCGTCTGCAGGTGCAGCAGCATGAGCTCCCCGTCCAGCACCTGCAGCGACTTGACCTGCGCCACGATCTGCTGCGGTGGAATGTCGCCCGCTTCGGCCGACTCCAGCGCCTCGATCACCAGATCGCCGACCGCCGTATGCGAGCACAGCAGCGTGTAGCCCTGCTGCTTCTCCGCTTCGCTCAGCACATAGTCCTGGTGGCGCACTTTCTGCACCTGGCCCGACACCACGCGCGCCTTGCACAGCCCGCAATTGCCGTTGCTGCAGCCGTAATTTAGAGCAAGCCCCGAGCGCAACGCGGCCTCGAGTATGGTATCGGCGCCGTCGACGAAGAACTCGTGGCGGCTGGGGCGGACGAGGACATGGGCTGACATCACGCGCAGCATATCATCCATTACCGCGAGCGCATTCGGCGCCGCAGCCTCGCCCAGCACCGCTTCGAGTTCGCGCTCCAGCAGCGCACCCAGCCGCGCCGCACTGGCGCGCGCCGCCTGCGTTGCGCCCGCCTCCTCCTCGCTCAGGCGCTCGCGCAACCGTACCACCATGGCGTGATAGCGCTGCAGGTGCGCGCGCAGGTCGGTGAGCTCGCGGCTCTGCTCGAACAGGCGCTGCGACAGGATTTCCTGGCTGGGCAGCATGCGCTCGCGCACGCGCCGGCCGAAGGCTTCTTCCTTGATCCTGGAGACGCGTTCGAAGCCGACTTCGCTTTCCAGCCTGACCTCGGGGTACAGGAGCAGCAGATCTTCGCCGGACACCATGCCGTCGAAGGAGCGCAGCTCGCCGCTCTGGATTTTCTGCTGCAGCACGCCGCGCGCCACACCGACGAGTCGCGCCGCCCTGGACAGGCTGAGCAGTTGTCGCATGCCTTGCTCCTGAAACAGCGTGGGTCACCGCGCTACAGGCTAGGCCGGGGCGCGCAGCTTGTCCAGCCCGCCGTCCGTGACAGCCCGCCGTCCGTGCAGCGCTGCGCGGCCCCGGGTCGTAAAATGCCGCATGATCGATCCCACCGGAGAATCCGCATGAGCAAGTCTTTCAAACAAATCACCCAGGATATCAATCAGGCGCTGCTGCCTTTGCGCAAGGAAGCCGCCGAAGCCATGACCGGCTTCAGCGCCATGGCCAAGGGCGCGATGGCGCCGGGCATACTGTCGGAGCTGCACAAGGAGCTGATCGCGCTGGCGATCAGCGTTTCCACCCGCTGCGACGGCTGCATCGGCTTTCACGTCAAGGCGCTGGTGCGCCTGGGCGCGACGCGCGAGCAGATCAACGAAACCCTGGCGGTGGCAGTCTATATGGGCGGCGGCCCTTCGCTGATGTACGCAGCGGACGTGCTGCGCGCCTACGACGAATTTCGCCAGCCGGCCTGACCGGCCGCCGCGGCGGCCGGTTTCACCCGATAGCGCGGCCTCAGGTCCGGCGCGCGTAGCGCTCGTGCATATGCTGCCCCAGGGCGAGCATGAAGCGCAGCGTCTCCTGCGTGCGCGCGTCGGTGAGCATGCGCCACATCGACACGATGCCGCCCTCGGTGCGCTCGGCCTCGGCCTGCTTTGCGGCCGTTTCCATGGCCTCGAGCAGCCCGCCCACCATGTCGAGCCGGTCGACGAAGGTCGGCAGCAGCGCAGCAACGCGCTCGAGCGACCCGCTCGCCTCGAGCTTCGCCAGCATCTCGACCAGCCGGCCCGCGCCGCCGCGGTTGAGCCGGTCCAGCAGCGACAGCCCTTCGCTCGCGGCTTCGGCCAGGCGGCCGACGATTTCTTCGGACAGCGCATCCTGCGCCGCGCCGTAGACGCGCGCGAGCTGCGCCAGGCGCTCGATATCGCCGTCCGCGACCAGCCGCGTCAGCACCGGCAGCGCTTTCTCCAGACCCGAACGGTGGACCTGGTCGAGCAGGCTCAGCCCCCCGCCTGCCGCGTCGGCGATGCGCCCCACCATCTCCTCGGTCAGCGCATCCTCGGCCGAACCGTAGATGCGCGCAAGATTCACCAGCCGCTGCAGGTCGCCGTTTTCGACCATCTGCGCCAGCTGCGGTATCGCCTTGGACAGCCCGCTGCGGTTGATCTTGTCGACCAGGTCCATCGCATCGGCGGCACTGCCGGCAACGCGGCCGATGATATCCTCGGTCATCGCATCGCGTGCCGCGGTCGCGACGCCTGCGAGTTCCTCCAGCGCGCCGGAGGAGTCTTTCGCCTCTGCGTTCATGTTTCCTCCCGGCTACAGTAGTCCACGTGCGGAGGCCCAGTACAGTTTGTTGTAGGCCATCTTGAACCAGTGCATGGCGCGGGTCGGCGCCTTGGGATCGGGCGGATTCTGGTAGTTGAACATGGCGTAGGTCGCGCGGTCCAGGCCCGCCTCGATGAAGCAGAATACCTTGCCGTCGTAATCGCGCACCGGCGTGGTCATGCCCATTTTCACCATCGCCGCGATATTCTCGCCCAGGGTTTCGGCCTCGAAATGCGCGGTCGAGCCGGCCTTGCTGATCGGAATGTTGGTGGTGTCGCCGATCACGAATACGTTCGTGCGCCCTTCCATGTTGAGCTTGTTGCGGTTGGTCGGAATCCAGCCGTTCTGGCCCAGCTTGTTCTTCTCGATCACCTCCATGCCGCGGTGCGCCGGGATCGCGATCAGCAGGTCGTAGGCCACTTCCGAGCCCTCCTCGCTGCGCAGCACCTTCTTCGCCCCGTCCACTTCCTTGATGTTGAAAAACGTCTCGTAGCCGATGCCCAGCCGGTCGAATTCGGGCGCGGCCCACTTGGCGACGTTCTCCAGGCTGTGCACCCGGTTGATCGGGTAGGTGTAGTGCAGCTTCACCTTGTCGGCGAGGCCGCGCTCCTTGAAGTAGTCGTGCAGCATGAACGTGATTTCCAGCGGCGCCATCGGGCACTTGTGCGGCACGCCCACGGTGATCACCACTTTACCGCCCTGGAAATCCTGCAGCCGGCGCATCATCTTCAGCGCCGACTCCTCCGTATAGAAGAACTCCGCGTTCTCCGCCAGGCCTTTCACCTCTTCGGGAACCATGCGCGAACCGGTGGCGATCACCAGCACGTCGTAATCGTAGGTCTTGCCGCTTTTCGCCTTGACCTGGTTATTGTCGAGCTTGAATTCCTCCACCGGATCGACGTGGAATTCGATGCCCTGCTCGAGCAGACCCGCCTGATCGCGATACAGCGCATCCGGCGTACTGCGGCCGATCGCAAGGTAGAGCAAGCCGGGCTGATACAGATGCCGGTCCGACGCCGAGAGCATGGTGATGCGCGCTTTCCCCGATCGCAGCTCGGTGCTCAGCCGCCGCGCCAGATTGTTCGCCAGGATGGTGCCGCCCATGCCGCCGCCGATTATGAGTATTTTCATTCCCACCTCCTCAGGTTGACATCGATTACAACAGCTCCCTTTTTTTGGGCTTGCTTCGCGCTATTTGGATTTCCTCACCGTTATATGCCAGACACCCGCCTCTTCGGTCGTCGACACGTGCTCGTGGCCCACCTTGTGCACCCACTCGGGGATGTCCTTGGCCGAGCCCTTGTCGTTGGACAGCACTTCGAGCTCGTCGCCGATTTGCGACATTTTCAGCACGCCGATCAATTCCATCAGCGGTCCCGGGCAGAAGCTGCCGCGGCCGTCGATGATTTTCTTCTCCGCCATTGTTGCGCCTCCTCGCTACGAATTAGAACGTCCAGACCTGGGCATCTGCGGCCGCGTTCAGGAATGCGGTCAGCCCGGTCGGCTCGCCCACGAACGGTTCCAGCGTATCGGTGTCGATGCCGGCGATGTCCAGCGCCATCGAGCAGGGCAGAATTTTCGCATCGCCGAGCTCGACCGCCTGGCGGAACAGGGTCTTGAAATCCGGCGCCTTCTTCGTCACCAGCAGATCGCCGAAAGCGCCCTCGCTGGGCGCATTGCCCGGGGCGCCCTTGATGAAATGCGGCACCGCGTTCATGGACAGGAATATGGTGACTTCGATGCCGCTCACGGCGGCGACTGAGGCCGCCATCGCCGCCATTTGCAGGCGCTCGCGGGTTCCGGATACCACCACCACGCAGATCTTTTGTGCTGCCACGGTCCCACCTCCTGAAAAATCGAATCGACGCGCCCGAGCGGATACCGGCGGCGGCGGGGCTAAGGCCCTTCTACGCACCGCAGGCTGCGGTTTCGCCCGCCGCTGGTCTGAAACGACTATGGCGGCGCGCTGCAAATTCGTGGAAAAAGACTACGCCGAGCCCAGGGATTTAGCAATCCATAACGCCGCCTGTTCGATCCAGCAGTATTACCGATTCTCATCTGGCGGCTGCGAGCGCTGCGCCCGCAGCCGCGCGCATCACTTGCGCTTGAGAAAGAAGGTGTACTCGTTGCTGGCCTCGGTCTGGGTCAGCAGCTCGTTGCCGGTCTGCTTGCAGAAAGCCGCGAAATCCTTGACCGAGCCGACATCGGTCGAAACGATGCGCAGCACCTGGCCGCTTTGCATTTCGGTCAGCGCTTTTTTCGCGCGCAATATCGGCAGCGGGCAGTT
>JAKAIH010000083.1 GCA_021825225.1 Pseudomonadota bacterium | reverse complement strand
GCTTCGGCCTCGGCAGAGGTGCTGGTCAACGCCATCCGCAAACAGATCCTGCCGCGGCAGATCATCACGCGCAAATCGATAGAGAACGCGATCAGCCTGGTGATGGCCACCGGCGGCTCCACCAATGCCGTGCTGCACTACCTGGCGATCGCGTCTGCGGCCGGCGTGAAGTGGAGCATCGACGACTTCGAGCGCGTGCGGCGCAAAGTGCCGGTGCTGTGCGACCTGAAGCCCTCGGGGCGTTATGTGGCAGTGGACTTCCACCGCGCCGGCGGCGTGCCGCAAGTGCTCAAGATGCTGCTGGTGCACGGGCTGCTGCACGGCGAATGCCTCACCATCACCGGCCGCAGCATAGCCGAGGAGCTCGCCGCGATTCCGGATGCGCCGCGCGCGGACCAGGACGTGATTCGCCAGTGGGACAATCCGATGTATGCGCAGGGCCATCTCGCCATCCTCAAGGGCAATCTTGCCCCGGAAGGCTGCGTAGCCAAGATCACCGGACTGAAGAACCCGTCCATCACGGGGCCCGCGCGCGTGTTCGACTCCGAACCCAAATGCATGGACGCGATCATGGCGAAGCGCATCAAACCCGGCGACGTGGTCGTGATCCGCTACGAGGGCCCGAAAGGCGGCCCGGGGATGCAGGAGATGCTGGCGCCGACCTCGGCGCTGATCGGCCAGGGTCTGGGCGAATCGGTGGGCCTGATCACCGACGGCCGCTTTTCCGGCGGCACCTGGGGCATGGTGGTGGGCCACGTCGCGCCCGAGGCCTATGTCGGCGGGCCGATCGCGCTGGTGAAGGAGGGCGACTCGATCACCATAGACGCGAAAAAGCGCCTGATCCAGGTGAACGTCTCCGCCAAGGAACTCGCCGCGCGGCGCAAGAAATGGAAGGCGCCGAAGCCGCGCTACACCCGGGGCCTGCTCGCCAAATACATGAAGCTGGTCTCGACTGCGAGCGTGGGCGCGATCACCGACGGGGATCTGTAGCTCGGGGTTGGTGCGGGTATAGGCAAGACCTGCGCGCTGCGCGCGCCAACCGTGTTTTCTAAACGGATAAGAGCCATCCGTGTAGAAAACACGGTTATGGGTAAAAGCAAGGGCGGTTTGGGGTGGTTGTCATACAAGATCGTCGATTGTGGGCGGATTGTTTTTCATCCGCCCACAATCGACGATCCGCGCGGACGGCCTTTCGTCCGCGCAAATAGCGCAAACTTGCAGCAACGGGGGAGCGCAATCCAGTTCTCCACGGATAGACACCATGCCCAACCGCCTCATCCACGAGACCAGCCCCTATCTGCAGCAGCACGCCGGCAATCCGGTGGACTGGTATGCCTGGGGCGAGGAAGCGCTGCAGGCGGCGCGCGCGCAGGGCAAGCCCATTCTGTTGTCCATAGGCTACTCCGCCTGTCATTGGTGCCACGTGATGGCACACGAGTCTTTCGAGGACGCCGAAGTCGCGGCGGTGATGAACCGGCATTTCATCAACATCAAGGTCGACCGCGAGGAGCGCCCGGACCTCGATCAGATCTACCAGCTGGCGCAGCAGATGATGAGTGGGCGCCCAGGCGGCTGGCCGCTCACCATGTTCCTCACGCCCGAGCAGGAGCCGTTTTTCGGCGGCACCTATTTTCCCAAGACGCCGCGCTATGGCCTGCCCGGATTCGCGGATCTGCTGGAGCGCGTTGCGGGCTTCTACCGTGCCGAGCGCGCACAGGTCGCGCGGCAAGGCGAGGCTATAGTCGCGGGCTTCGAGCGCATGCAGCCCGGGACCAGCGCGCAGCAGGCGCAGTTCTCCACCAGCCCGATAGCGCGGGCGCTGGAGAGCCTGGCAGCGAGTTTCGATGCGCGTTACGGCGGATTCGGCGCGGCGCCCAAGTTTCCGCATCCGACCGACCTCGAGCTGTGCCTGAGGGCCTATGGGCGCAGCCGTCTGCGCGAGGGCGGCGCGGCCGGCGCGGACGGGGCGCGCGAGGACGACCCGCTGCGCATGTCGGTCTACACCCTCGGGCGCATGGCGGTGGGCGGCATCTATGACCAGCTCGGCGGCGGCTTCTGCCGCTATAGCGTGGACGCCTACTGGCTGATCCCGCACTTCGAGAAAATGCTCTACGACAACGGGCCGCTGCTCGCGCGCTACAGCGACGCCTGGGCCTTGACGCGCGATCCCTTGTTCGCCGAGGTGGTCGAGCAGACCGCGGCCTGGACCATGCGCGAGATGCAGTCTCCTGCAGGCGGCTATTACTCCAGCCTCGATGCCGATTCCGAGCACGAAGAAGGAAAATTCTATGTCTGGACGCCGCAGCAGGCGCGCGCCGTGCTCAGCGACGAGGAATACGCCGTATGCGCGCCTTTCTACGGGCTGGACCGGGAGCCCAATTTCGAGGGCGGGCATTGGCATCTGCACGTAGCGCGCGGCCTCGAAGAGATCGCCGCAAAGCTGGCCAAGTCATTGCCGGAATGCGGCGCGCTGCTCGCCAGTGCGCGCGCCAAGTTGTTTGCGGCGCGCGAGGCCCGCATCCGTCCGGGGCGCGACGAGAAGATCCTGACCAGTTGGAACGCGCTGATGATCGCAGGCATGGCGCGCGCCGCGCGGGTATTCGACCGGCCCGAATGGCTGGCCTCGGCGCGCGCCGCACTGGATTTCGTCCGCGCCGCCTTGTGGCGCGAAGGCAAGGGTGGCGAACGCGCGCGCCTGCTCGCCACCTGCAAGGACGGACACGCGCATCTGAACGCCTATCTGGACGATTACGCCTTCCTGCTCGCGGCCCTGATCGAGCTCATGCAGACCGAATTTCACCGCCGCGACCTCGAATTCGCCCAGGCCCTGGCCGAAGTGTTGTTGCAGCAGTTCTACGATCCCGAGCAGGGCGGATTCCTTTTCACCAGCCACGACCACGAAAAGCTGATCCACAGACTCAAACCGGTACACGACAGCGCCACGCCCGCAGGCAACGGCGTGGCCGCGTTCGCGTTGCAGCGCCTGGGGCATATCACGGGTGAAGCGCGCTATCTCGATGCCGCCGCGCGCACGCTGCAGCTATTCTATCCGTCGCTGGCGCAGCAGCCCGGCGGCTGCGCCAGTCTGCTGATGGCTCTGGAGGAGGCGATCGAGCCGCCGCGACTCGTGGTGCTGCGCGGGCCGGAAGGCACATTGCGGGAGTGGCGGCGGGTGCTGGACCGGAGCTACCTGCCGACGACGCTGATCCTCGCGCCTGCGCCCGGGGAGGCGAGCTTGCCTCCGTCGCTGGACAAGCCCTCGGTGTCGGCGGCTGTCAACGCCTGGGTATGCCAGGGCGTTACTTGCCTCGCGCCCGTGGATGAGCTCGACCAACTGCTGGGTGTACTCAAGACAGAAAATTTCCGGTAGCATGCCGCAGCCTGGCACAGCGCCGCTTTCCCAAGGAGAATCAGTGAAAACCCTAATCGCCTGTTTGTTCGTTTCTGCCGGACTGCTCGCCAGCGCGGGCAATGCGCTCGCCCAGGAAGCGCTCGCAAAAAAATACAATTGCCTCGCCTGTCATTCCGTGGACAAAAAGGTGGTCGGCCCGGCTTATAAGGACGTCGCCGCCAAGTACAAGGGCGACGCGGGCGCCGAGGCCAGGCTCGTTGCCAAAGTCAAGAACGGTGGCAGCGGGGTTTGGGGCCAGATACCGATGCCGCCGAATTCGACTGTACCGGACGCCGATGTCAAGGCTCTGGTGAAATGGGTGCTGTCGCTCAAGAAGTAGATGACTGATGACAAGGCCGGCCTGCAGGCCGGCTTTGTCGCGTCGAATGTTGCGGGGCGGGGCAGGCCGCGCAGCATCACCCGGCGTCATGGGCCATTGCAGAATCGCCGAAATGGCCTAAGATTCGGGCGGGCATGATGGGCTGTGTTTTCTCATTTTTTTGCAGTAAGCTCGTCACGTGTTTTGACTTTTTCAGGGAGAACGCCATGCAAGGCACGCGGTTCAGTCTCGCTATCTTCGCCGCAGTCGCGGCGCTTACCCTCGCCGGTTGCGGCGAAGAGAAAAAGCCGGAGCCCGCAGTCGCCGCAGCTCCGCCTCCGCCTCCGCCTCTGGTGGTGAAGCTCGGCCACGTGGGCCCGCTCACCGGCGGTATCGCCCACCTGGGCAAGGACAACGAAAACGGCGCGCGCCTGGCGGTCGACGAAGCCAACGCGAAGGGGCTGACGCTCGGAGGCAAGAAGGTCAAGCTCGAACTCGTCACCGAGGACGACCAGGCCGATCCCAAGGTCGGCACGACCGTCGCGCAGAAACTGGTCGACGCCAAGGTCGTCGGCGTGATCGGGCACCTGAACTCCGGCGTATCCATCCCGGCCTCGGCGATCTACAACCAGGCGGCTATCCCGATGATCAGCGGTTCGTCGACGAATCCGCAGCTGACCGAACAGGGCTTCAAGAACGTGTTCCGCGTGGTCGGCCGCGACGATCAGCAGGGACCGGCGATAGCCAGCTACCTGGCGAGCGAAGTCAAACCGAAGACCGTGGCCGTGATCGATGATGCCACCGCCTATGGCGAGGGTCTGGCCAACGAGGTCGAGAAGACCCTGAAGGCTGCCGGGATAAAAGTGCTGCCGCGCGAGAAAGGCACGGACAAGACCACCGACTTCATGGCGATACTCACCAAGCTCAAGGGCAAGAAGCCGAACGCCGTGTTCTACGGCGGCATGGATGCGACCGGCGGCCCGCTGCTTAAGCAGGCGCGCGAACTCGGCATCAAGGCGGTGTTCGCGTTTGGCGACGGCGCCTGCACCGACAAGATGAAAGAGCTTGCCGGCGATGCTGCCGAAGGGCTGTTGTGCTCGCAGGCCGGCCTCCCGGTGCAGGCCGCGAACAAGAAGTTCCTCGACGCCTACAAGGCGAAATTCAACGTCGAACCCATCCTGTACGCGCCGTTCACCTACGACGCGGCCAACCTGATCATAGCGGCGATGAAGAAGGCCGACTCGCCCGATCCGGCGAAGTACCTGCCCGAGCTGGCCAAAATCAGCTACGAGGGTGCGAGCGGCAAGATCGAGTTCGACGACAAGGGCGACCGCAAGGACGCCGAGATGACGATCTTCACCATGAAGGGCGGCAAGATCGAACCGATCGCCATCATCAAGAGCGGCAAGACCATCAAGTTCGAGGACTTCCTCAAAACAGCCGAGGCTGCCGCACCGGCAGCGCCTGCGCCTGAGGCGCCCAAAGCCGCGGCCGAGCCGGTGAAGGCCGCGGAGCCGGCAAAAAAATAAGCGACCGGGGTTGATCCTCGCTCAAGCTGCGGCAATAACGGCGCCTTCGGGCGCCGTTATTTTGCCTGGGTGCGCTGCGGCGCCGGATGCCGCGGCGGATGATCGCCGGCAGAAAGCGACGCCGAACGGAACCGCTTTGCGTCGTTCCGGTCTTTATATTTGAATCCGGCCCGCCATGGACATTTTTCTGCAGCAGATCATCAACGGGCTCACGCTGGGCAGCGTGTATGCCATCGTCGCGCTCGGCTACACCATGGTCTACGGCATCATCCAGCTGATCAACTTCGCCCACGGCGAGTTGGTGATGATAGGCGCGATGGTCGCGTTTTCGGTAATCAACGCGCTGGCGGGTACGCACCTGCCGCCGGTGCTGATCGTCTTCATCGGGATTCTCGCCGCAATCCCGGTGTGCATGCTGGTGGGCTATGCCATGGAACGCATTGCCTACCGGCCGCTGCGCAGTGCGCCGCGGCTCGCGCCGCTGATTACCGCCATCGGTATTTCCATTATCCTGCAGCACCTGGCGCTGCTGGTGTGGAGCCGCAACCCGCTTGCGTTTCCGCAGATCATCCCGTTCGTCACCTTCCCTATCGGCGGAGCGATAATCAGCGGGGTGCAGATCGCCATCATCCTGACTTCGGTGCTGATGATGGGCGCGCTGACGTTCATGGTGTATCGCACCAAGCTCGGCATCGCCATGCGCGCGACCTCGCAGAACCCGCTGGTGGCCGGACTCATGGGCATAGACATCGACCGCATCATCTCTTTCACTTTCATCGTAGGCGCTGCGCTCGCTGCGGTCGCCGGCGTGATGGTCGGCACTTATTACGGCATCGCCCACTACGGCATGGGTTCGCTGCTGGGCATGAAAGCGTTCTCGGCCGCGGTGCTGGGCGGCATCGGCAACCTTGCGGGGGCGATGTTGGGCGGCATTCTGCTGGGCATCGTCGAAGCCCTGGGCGCAGGCTATATCGGCGACCTGACCAATAACGTTTTCGGCAGCAATTACCAGGACGTGTTCGCCTTCATGGTGCTGATCGGCGTTCTGGTATTCCGTCCGTCCGGGCTGCTGGGCGAGCGCGTCGGCGACCGCGCTTGAGCCGCAGGATGCAGGCAGGGGCAAGGAGACCGGTGTGAATATTTTCGCCAAGATTCTCACCAAGGCGCGTTCGAAATGGGTCGGCGTGGCGCTGATCGCGCTCGCCCTGATCGCGCTGCCGTTTGCGCTCGCCGCCGCCGGAACGGCCTGGGTGCGCATCGCCAATCTCGCCATCCTGTTCGCGTTCCTGGCGCTCGGCCTCAATATCGTTGTCGGTTTCGCCGGACTGCTCGATCTTGGCTACATCGCCTTTTATGGCGTGGGCGCCTACGTCTACGCGCTGCTCGCATCGCCGCATTTCAATTTGCACCTGCCGTTTTGGGTGATTCTGCCCATAGGCGCGCTCGTCGCCTGCGTGTTCGGCGTGCTGCTCGGTGCGCCCACGCTCAAATTGCGCGGCGACTATCTTGCGATCGTCACGCTGGGCTTCGGCGAGATCGTGCGCATTTTTCTCAATAATCTGTCGCGGCCCTTCAATCTCACCAACGGTCCGCAGGGCATTTCGCGCATCGATCCGTTCAGCTTCGGCGCATTCGACTTCAGCCGCAACGAAACCATAGCCGGCCTGGCATTTTCCGGGCCGATCAAATACTACTATCTGCTGCTGGCCTTGCTGCTGCTGGCGATAGTGGTCAATCTGCGGCTGCAGCATTCGCGCATCGGCCGCGCCTGGGAGGCGATACGCGAGGACGAGATCGCGGCGCGGGCCATGGGCATCAACACCACCCGCATCAAACTGCTCGCATTCGCCATGGGCGCCTCCTTCGGCGGCGTCGCCGGCGGCATGTTCGCCGCCATCCAGGGTTTCATCAGCCCGGAGAGTTTCGTCCTGGTCGAATCCGTCATGGTGCTGTCGATGGTGGTGCTGGGCGGCATGGGCAATGTCTGGGGCGTGGTCCTCGGTGCGGTGCTGCTGACTTTCGTGCCCGAGCTGCTGCGCGACTGGGTGCAGCCGGTGCAGCAGTCGCTGTTCGGGAAAACGATCATCGAGCCGGAGGTGATCCGCATGCTGCTGTTCGGCCTGGCGCTGGTGCTGATGATGCTGTTCCGGCCGGCGGGCCTGCTGCCCTCCGCGATCAGAAAACGCGAACTGACGAAACAAAAATGAATTCGCTGTTGCTCGAATGCGCGGGACTGGACAAGCGTTTTGGCGGCGTGCTGGCGCTGGCCGAGGTCGGATTCAGCATCAATCGCGGCGAGATCTACGGACTGATCGGCCCCAACGGCGCCGGCAAGACCACGCTGTTCAACGCGCTCACCGGCATTTACTCCTGCGATGCGGGCGGCTTCAGCTTCGCGGGCAAGCCGCTTGCGGGCCTGAGGCCGGACCAGATCGCGGCGCGCGGAATTGCACGCACGTTCCAGAACATCCGCCTGTTCGGCAATCTCTCCGCCCTGGACAACGTGATGATAGGACGTCATGTGCGCACTCGCGCCGGCGTGTTCGGCGCGATTCTGCGCACGCGCGCCACGCTCGCAGAAGAGGTGGCGATCGAGCGGCGCGCGCTCGAGCTGCTGGCTTATGTGGGCATCGCCGCGCGCGCCAACGACGTGGCGCGTCAGCTCCCCTACGGCGACCAGCGGCGGCTGGAGATCGCGCGTGCCCTCGCCACCGAGCCCCAACTGCTGGCGCTGGACGAACCGGCCGCGGGCATGAACGCCACCGAAACGCTGGAATTGAAGAAATTGCTCGAACGCGTGCGCGCAGACGGGACCACGATTCTGCTGATCGAGCACGACATGAAACTGGTGATGGGCTTGTGCGACCGCGTGCTGGTGCTCGACTACGGCCGCAAGATCGCCGAAGGGCCGCCGCGCGAAGTGCAGCGCGACCCGCGCGTGATCGCCGCATATCTGGGCGGTGCAGAAGGAGCGGCGAGCTCATGACGCTGCTCGAATTGCGGCAGCTGCAAGTCTCCTATGGCGGCATCAAGGCGGTCAAGGGCATAGACCTCAGTGTCTCCAGGGGCGAGCTGGTTTGCCTGATCGGCACCAACGGCGCGGGCAAGACCACCACGCTCAAGGCCATCGCCGGATTGCTGCCGGTCGCAGCGGACGCGGTCCTCTACGACGGCGCGCCGATCGGCGGCATGCGCGCGTTCGAACTGGTGCGCCGCGGCCTGGCGCTGGTGCCGGAGGGCCGCGGCGTGTTCGGCCAGTTGACGGTGGAAGAAAACCTCGCCATGGGCGCCTACGTGCGCAGCGATGCCGCGGCGGTGAAGCTGGATCTGCAGCGCGTGTTCAACCTGTTCCCGCGCCTGGCCGAGCGCCGCGGCCAGTCTGCCGGCACGCTTTCCGGCGGCGAGCAGCAGATGCTCGCCATCGGCCGCGCACTGATGAGCCGGCCGAAACTCCTGTTGCTGGACGAGCCCAGCATGGGGCTCGCGCCGCTGATGGTGCAGAAGATATTCGAGACCATACTCGAGGTGGCGAAGGAAGGCGTGACCATCCTGCTGGTGGAGCAGAACGCGCGGCTGGCGCTGGAGGTCGGCAGCCGCGGCTATGTAATGGAAACCGGGCTGATCACGCTGTCGGGGCCGGCGCGCGACCTG